>DPKR01000117.1 GCA_003542415.1 Alphaproteobacteria bacterium
CTTATGTACCTTTTTTGTACACAGCGAAAGCGGCCGTACGTCGTATTTGACTCATTCTAAGCTTTTATTAGCTAAAACAAATTGGTGAAAAGTATACGGGTTTTCTTATGTACCTTTTTTGTACACAGCAAAACAGGCTTCCGTCGTAACTGACATATTCTGCATTTTGGTGTATAACAATTATTTTTTTACTGTGCCCAATGGATTTTAGAAGCGCAGGCTTGCTGTGTCATATCTTTCACACGGCAACGATTGACAATCACATTAGGAGCTTTATCCATTTGGTAACAACCGTTTCCGAGCAATGCGTAATCTTGATAAAGAGCCACATTTGGTTCGACATTGTCAAAACTTAAGGGCGTTTCCATATTCGGCCACTTCAAGCGAAAACTGACGTTTGAAATCGGGGTTCGAAGAGTTGACATCACAAAAAATCGCATTGAGCAGTTGGTAAAACCTGAAAGGGTTTTGCCAACCTTAAAATTGCGCATATAGATAATAATATATTCATCATCATCATCATCGTCGTCTTTGCTTGTATTTGTTGCCCCTGTAGCAACAGAAGATGCTGGCATCACTCGCTTAATTTGAACATTTCCTAAGCCGCCCTGCACCTGAACCTTTTGCTCAATGGGGGATTTAGGTTGTTCAGGTGTTCGAGCAGATGCCGGAGCCTCTTGAGGTGTTTCGGGCTGAATGGCAGGAGCCTGCTCAAAAATATTGTCACCGCTTGACGACGCGCCGCCAAAAACTTGTGCGGAAACCTCAAAAGGCATAAAAAACAAAAGAGCTAAGCTCCCTGAAAGAAGAGAGCCTGCTCTTTGTTTTATGAAAGCACTAACCTTTGACATCAATTTTTCTACTTAATGTTGCTTATAATAGTGTTTGTTTGATCTAAGTTTTTGGTGATTTTGTTATTGATTGATTGAATCATCTCTTTTTCTTTTTCTTCTTGTGTTTTTTCGCGTTCAACCTGTTCTTCATAAGAGATTTCTTTGAATTCACCATAATATTCGGGATGCTTTGAGTTGACATAAGCAAACATGCCGGCACAACTTGATAATTCTTTATCAGCATCCGCTCTGCCGCGGCGAGAATCAGTGTTTGTTTCTTGTCCTAAAATATTGCAAACCGAAACATTGAATTTTAAGTTGTCAAACAAAGCAAAGCATTTGTCTGTTTCAGCGGTGCCATGGACACTGACTTGCTTTAACGAACCCAAAGCCGGAATATCGATGGTAGAACGAATAGCGCCCAAACCCTCTTCTTTAGGAGCGGGTTTGGCTTGACCAGGTTTTTCTTCATCCAAACTCGGATTGCCGTCAATCGGGAACAGTTCAGAAATACGATCTGTCCAGCCGAATTCTATTTTTGCCTGACGCAAGCTCACGGGTGTGCGGTTGTAAAAAGTTGCCGTATATTCACAAGCGGTGACAACCCCATCCGAATCAAGCACAGGTTTAATATCATGGACCTTAAACAAAATAACCTGAGGCTTGTTTGCAAAAACAGGATTAAGTTTTGGTGCAGCTTGTTCACGGGGGACTCTGTTGCCGAGTTTGTCGTTCGGGTCAACTTGTGCACTGGCAACGCCGGCTCCTAATACGCAACCGAATAAACTAACATAAAATAAAGCTTTCTTAAAATTTTTCATGGGTTTTTCCTTTTAAACAAAGTTCATGTGTTGTAACAATATAACGCTTTTATTTAATTTTCCTTTAATTTTTTTAAAATACGTAAAAAATCTGACCAAACTTTTGCTTTTTGCGAACAATTGCGGAGCAAATATGCTGGGTGAAATGTTGCAAGCGCCGGAATGGAGGTATTAAGCGAAGTTTGATATTCAAGCCATCTGCCGCGAAGTCTTGAAATAGAATCTGTGTTATCTAAAAGCGCATTAGCCGCACTGCCGCCTAAAAAAACAATCATTTTAGGGTTAATCAGTTCAATTTGGCGCTTTAAAAACGGCAGACAAACAGCCACTTCGGCATCTGTCGGCGTTCTGTTGCCTGGCGGACGCCACATCACAACATTTGCAATATAAACATCTGCGCGCTTGAGACCGATAGCACTAAGCATTTTTTCAAGCAATCTGCCGCTGCGTCCGACAAACGGCAAGCCGATTCTGTCTTCATCCGCGCCCGGCGCTTCGCCGATGAACATGATTTTGGCATGTTCATTGCCATCGCCGAAAACGGTTGATTTTGCAGTGAGCTTCAAAGCGCATCCGTCAAAGCTATCAACAATTTGTTTGAGCTCGGAAAGTGTTGTTGCTTTTGCGCACAAATCACGAGCATTTTGCTTTGACGCAATAACATTTTGTGAAAGGGAGGTTGTGGCTTGTCTTAAAAGCGAAGCTGGTTGTTGCAAAATGTTCTGAACACGGTAACACTCATCGCCGCAGGTTTGATCCACACCTGAAAGCACATACCACTCAAGCAAACTTTTTATTTCAGACAAGCTTTCCATAAGCAAAATTATAACATCAAAAAACTTTTTATTGCAACATAAAGCAATTATTTACACATAAGAATTATATTTAATTGAAAATCGTTTTATTTTAAGGCATAAATAAAATATGACAAACAAAATGAAAATAGCTTATGCGCTCGCGCTCATTATCAGTATCAGTGTGTTTAATTCATGCACATTGAAGTTCTTTTTTAACCAAACATCTGACAAAGAATATAAAGTCACGGTGCAAGACAAAACTTTGCCGGACAATAAATACGGCACATATTTGGCTGCGCGTGTGGCCCACATTAGGCAAAATTATGATGCCGCAGCCGATTATTATATGAAAAATTTGAAATTTGGTGCAGAAAATGAAGATGTTTTGGGAAGTACCTATCTTTTGCTTGCCTCTGAAGGACGCATTGATGAAGCGACAGAATATGCCTTAAAAGCAAGAGAAAGCGGAGATAAAACAAATTTGATTGCTTTTATTGCTATGACAAAGTATATGCATGAAAACAACTATAAAAATGCGTATGATAGTGTGCTATGGGTGGCTGATTCGCCTTTCAAGAATGTGGTTTTGCCGCTCTTTCAAAGTTGGATTTTAGCGGCATCAGGCAAAAATGAAAATGCTTTGGAAATATTAGATGCAATCAAAAAAGATGAGGGACTGATCCCGCTTTATCATATGCAACGCGGTATGTTGAACGACTATTTCGGAAACGAAAAAGAAGCTTTTGAAGATTTTAATGTGATTGTTGATGACGAGGCAATGCCTTTATCTTTTCGTGCGCTCCAAATCATCGGTAATTTTTATTTGCGAAACGGGCAAAAAGACAAAATTGTTAAAGTGGCTCAAAAATATTATGAGCAAAACCGCGAAAATCCGATGCTTGGTTCTCTTGTTGAAAGTTTTAAAAATGCGGATACACAAAAACTTGAAAAAATTATCGATTCGCCGCAAAAAGGTTTAGCTGAAGCGGTGTTCAATGTGGGCACAATTTTCAGAGGATTTCAAAATGAAGTGGCGCAACTTTTCACATCGCTCGTGCTTTATTTGAACCCGGATTTTGAGGTAGCCCGTGTGTCAATGGCGGATATTTATGAGCAAACACACCGCTATCAAAAGGCAACGGATGAATATTTAAAAATCAAACCGTCATCGCCTGTTTATTATGTGGCGCAACTCAAAGCGGCCACCACATATATGACGCAAGACAAAAACAAAGAGGCTTTTGAAACACTTTCCAATTTGCTTAAGATGTATCCCAAAAGTGAACATATCACTTTTCGTTTGGGCGAATTAAGCCGTGTGATGAAAAAATATGATAAGGCGATTGAGTTTTACCAAAAGGCACTTGATGAATTGGCAATGGCAGATAAAGAACGTTGGACGATTTATTATGCACTTGGCATATCTTATGAGCGCCAAAATAAGTGGCAAGAGGCAGAAGATGCATTTAAAAAAGCGCTTGAGTTGAGTAACAGGCATCCGTTTGTTTTAAACTATTTGGGATATTCGTGGATTGAACGGGGGATGAACTACAATGAGGCGCTCTATATGATTTTTGAGGCGCATCGCAAAAATTCGGAAGACGGACATATTATTGACAGTCTCGGTTGGGCGCTCTACAAAATGGGCAACTATGAAAATGCGGTCAAAGTTTTGGAAAGAGCTTCGGAATATTTGCCTTCAAACGCTGTGGTGTTTGAACATTTAGGAGATGCATATTATCAAGTCGGGCGCAAAAACGAGGCGAAATATCAATGGCAACATGCTTTGCATGCAACAGAAGATAAAGAAGATTTGGATATTATAGCTGTTCAAGAAAAGCTCAAAAACGGTATGGAAAAACAAACGCCGATTCCGTTTAATGACGAACTTTTGCAAGAACGTCTCAAAACACTTGATTCGCATTTGAACTGAAATCAGCCTGCTTTGTTTTGAAAAATTTATATTAGCATTATTGAATTAAAGCACAACTTTATTATTTAAATCTCAAGTTTCATTGATGAGAGGTTTAAAAGATGAAAAGAGCGCTTTATGTGTTGTTGATATGTGTTTTAATTGCGGCGGCTTTCGCTTTGGGTTTATTTTTTGCCGGCAAAAAAAATCAAAAGCCCGAAGATGTTCAAAAAAAGTCTTTGGAATTGAACGCTTTTAAAATTAAACCTCAAGACATCACGGTTTCTCAAAAATATATTGGCTATGTCACACCCATTCATGAGGCTGTTGTTCAGCCGTTTATCAGCGGGTTTATCGAAAAAATATATGTCAAGGGCGGTCAGACTGTTCAAAAAGGCGATGTGCTGGTGGTTTTAAAGCAAGATGAATATGAGGCGGCGCTCAAAAGGGCTTATGCTGATGTTTTGAAAGCCGAGGCGGAATATCAAAACAAGCAATCTTATTTCAAACGTATACAAAAAGCGGATAAGGCTGTGTCTGCCGCCGAGCTCGAAAATGCCGAAGCGGCATATCTTTCCGCCGCGGCAGCTTTTGAACAAGCGAAAGCCGGTTATGAGCTTGCTAAAGTCAATTATGACTACACGCTTATTCGTGCGCCAATCACGGGTGTTGTGGGAGATGTTTCGCTAACCGAAGGTAACTATGTTTCGCCCGCAACGCCTGCGCTGTTGAGTATTGTGCAATATAGCCCGATCAGGGTCGTTTTTTCCGTTTCGGACAATGAATATTTAAGCGAATTAAAAAAAGACACACCTTTTGCAGATGAAAAAATCAGGCTGGAACTGCCAAACGGGGAGATGTTCAAAAATACCGGCTCTTTTCAATACACCGGCAACACGCTTGATAAACAAACGAACTCCATGGCCATTTATGCCGATTTTAAGAACATCGGCAAAATCTTAACTCCGAACACTTATGTGACGGTTTGGCTCGAAAAAAACATCAAAAATGCAATCTCGCTTTCAAAAGACAATGTGGTTTTGGAAAATAAAGGCAACTTTGTTTATCTCATAAGGGGGGATAAAGTGCGCAAAGTGCCGGTTGAGATTTTGTCGGCTTCGGGCAATCAGTTTATCTTAAAAAACACGTTTGAAAATAAAGATAAAATCATCACCGATCAGGTTTTGCCCTCTTATTTGAACGAAAAAGTCAGTGCAAAAACGGGAGCTTAACAAATGTTTTCAAAGTTTTTTATAGATCGCCCGCGTTTTGCGATTGTTGTTTCACTTGTGCTTGTGTTGCTCGGGCTTTTAGCGCTTGCCGTTTTGCCGGTTTCACAATATCCCGAAATCACGCCGCCGCAAATTTCGCTCAAAACAACTTATCCGGGTGCAAACTCAAAGGTGTTGGTGGATACGGTTGCCACCCCGATTGAAAATAAAATCAACGGTGTTGAAAATATGCTTTATATGGCCTCCACATCTGATGACGGCGGCAACTATAATTTGACAGTGACTTTTAATGTGGGTGCAAACCCTGATATTTCACAAGTGAAAGTGCAAAACAGGCTGCAACAGGTAATGTCTGAATTGCCGCCGATTGTGACCGAACAGGGCATAGATGTTGCAACGCGAAACCCGAATATTTTGGGCTTTTTGGTATTGCGCTCACCAAACAACACCTATTCCGGATTATATTTGAGCAACTATGCTTATGAAAACATCAAAAACCCGATTGCACGCGTGAAGGGCATCGGCGATGTGCAGATTTTCGGGCCGCAATATGCCATGCGTATTTGGCTCGACACCGATAAAATTCATGCCTTGGGTTTAGATTCAAACAGCATTATCAATGCAGTCAAAACCCAAAATGTGCAGGCATCAGTGGGCAGTATTGGTGCCTCACCCGCAAGCAAAGACAACACCATGGTTTTAGCTCTAACGGCAAAGGGGTTGTTGCAAAGCGCTGAAGATTTTGAAAACATTGTGGTGGCAACCTCTCAAAACGGCGGATTGATACGTTTGAAAGATGTTGCAAAGGTTGAGCTCGGGGCAGATTCGTATGGCATTGAGTCGGCTTTTAAAAATGCACCCGGGGTGATTATTGCCTTAAACCAAACGCCGAATTCGAACTCACTTGACATTATGAAACGTATCAGAAAAGAGGTTGCTGAAATTTCAAAAAGCTTTCCGGATGATATGGTTTTAGAGGTAGCATACGATTCAACTGCTTATGTTTCAGCTTCAATTGCGGGTATTGTTGAAACGCTTGTTATCACCTTTTTGCTTGTGGCGCTTGTAACATATGTGTTTTTGCAAAAGTTCAAAACAACACTTATTCCGCTTTTTACAATTCCTGTTTCATTGATTGCAACATTTATCATTGTTTATATGTTGGGGTTTGATATCAACATTTTGACATTGTTTGCGTTTATTTTAGCCATCGGTTTGGTGGTGGACGATGCCATTATTGTGGTTGAACGTGTGGAATATTTGATGGAGCATGAAAACTTAAATGCTTATGAAGCATCTGTTAAAGCAATGTCACAAATTTCAAGTGCGATTGTGGCAACAACATTTGTGCTCTTGTCGATTTTTATTCCGGTCGGCTTGATGGCCGGTATCACAGGCAAAATCTATCAACAGTTTGCAGTGGCGATTGCAACTTCGGTTATTTTTTCGGCTGTCAATGCGCTCACCTTGTCGCCGGCATTGTGTGCCATCTTTTTGAAAAATGCAAATGAGAAAAAGACGGGCAAATTTTTTGAAAAATTTAATCAGGCACTGAAATGGAGCGAAAAAAAATATATTTCAAGCGTCACATTTTTTGCCTCCAAATTGTGGGCAACGGTTGCCTCTGTTTTAGGGGCAATTTTGCTTATCTTTTTAGGCTTTAAGTTCACCCCCGCCTCTTTTTTGCCCGAAGAAGATCAGGGGATTATTTTTGCAAACATTCAATTGCCGAACACCGCACCGTTGAACCAAACCGAAGATGTCTTAAAAGATTTGTCGCAAAAAGCGATGGCAATGGAAGGGGTTGATTTTGTTGTAACCGTTGCAGGATACAGCTTGCTTGGCGGACAGGGCGAAAATGTTGCGCTCGGGGTGGTGGGTTTAAAAAACTGGAGCGAACGCAAACAAAAATCTCTTTCATCAGAGGCCATCACTTTAAGGCTTTCAAAAGAGTTTCAAGACAACTCAAAAGCAGAAATCAACTTTTTTGCGCCACCTGCCATTCCGGGTATCGGACAGGCCGGCGGGCTTTCATTTGAGCTCTTGGCATTAGATGGGAGCATTAGTCCGAAAGAGCTTTATGATAACTTGGCGCTTTTCTTGCAAAAACTCAATTCTTTGCCCGAAATTGCTTATGCCTTTTCAACCTACACGGCAGATACACCGCATGTTTATCTTGATATTGACCGCACAAAACTTGAAAGTTTTGATGTGCCTGTTTCAGCATTATTTGAAACTTTGCAAAATAATTTGGGCTCCAGATATGTCAACAACATGACATTAAACGGGCAGGTCAACAAGGTGATTATTCAGGCAGATTTTGATTATCGACAAAGTTTTGAAGATATTGAAAACCTCTATGTGACCTCAAACAAAGGCGAGCAAATCAAGGTCAAAAGCTTTGCAAGGCTCAAAACAGAAGTGAGTCCGAAAATTATTTCGCGATATAATTTATATAGCGCGGCGGCCATCACAGCCCAAAGCAAAACAAACATTTCAAGCGGCACGGCAATAGATAAGATTGTTCAAACGGCCGGCGAGATTTTGCCCAAAACATTTCGTATTTCGTGGACGGGTTTGTCGCTCCAAGAAGTTGAAGCCAGAGGGCTCGCCGGTATTTTGATCTCGATGGCGCTCGTGTTTTGCTATTTGTTTTTGGTGGCGCTTTATGAGAGCTGGATGCTTGCTTTTGCGGTGATGTTTTCAACGGTGTTTGCGATTTTGGGCGCCTTTGCCGGCCTGCATATTATGGGACACTCTTTGAGTATTTATGCGCAACTCGGTTTGATTATGCTCATCGGCTTGGCGGCTAAAAATGCGATTTTGATTGTGGAGTTCACCAAAAATTATCGCGAGGCCGGCTATTCGATTTTAGAAGCTTCCGAAAAAGGAGCGGGCGAAAGGTTCAGAGCCGTTTTGATGACAGCCTTAACGTTTATTTTGGGCATTTTCCCAATGTTGATTGTTAAAGGGGCGGGCGCTGCTTCGCAGCACGCCATCGGCACATCTGTCTTTTTTGGGATGATTGCGGCAACCTTCATCGGCATTATCTTTATTCCGGCTTTGTTTGCCCTTTTTGAAACCTTCAAAGAAAAGAAAGGCTATCATCAGGAGAAAAAAGATGCGTAAGATTATTGTTTTTTGTCTTGTGTTTATGGCTTCTTGCACGGTTGGGCCCGATTTTGAAAGAAGAGATGTTTATAAAGATCGGCAAATTGCCGAGAGCCTTCAACTCACGGGAAGAGATTTGAAGATTGACCCGTGTTGGTATCAAGATTTCAAAGATGAGAGCCTAAATGCGCTGATAAACAAAAGCCTTTCAAACAACACCTCTGTTTTAAGCGGCATTGAGCGCTTAAAACAAGCGCGGACATCGGTCAAAATTGCAAGAGCCGAATATTTGCCGAAATTAAACACTTCGGCAGGGTATGATTATGCAAGGGCGAGCGAAAACATCGGACTTTCCGCCGACACAAACTATTTTTCTTTAGGCTTTGATGCTAATTGGGAGATAGATATTTGGGGCGCGGGCAGGCGCTTAAACGAAAAAACGACTGCACAATTTTGGCAAAGCTACTATAATTTGCAAAACATTAAGGCTTTGATTGCAGCCGAAACGGCAAGCACCTATTTTGCACTCAAAACGGCTCAGGAAAAATGGCGCATTTCGAAAGCAAATCTTGCCTTGCAACAAGATATTTTTAAAACGGTTGAGGCAAAATATCAGGCAGGTTTGGCAGACCTTGCAAGCTATAATCAAAGCAAATATGTTGTCAACAAAACAAAGGCCTTAATTCCGGCCTTGGAGGCTCAAATCAAAGCTTATCAAACGGCACTTGCCGTGCTCACCGGAACGTTGCCCGACGAGTTGGGTGTTGATTTGAGCTTAAAAAAAGCAAATCCGATTAAAAAAGCTTATCAATACGATATGAAAAAACTTTTTGATTTGCCGGCAAATATTATCCGCACGCGTGCCGATGTGAAAGCCGCCGAAAAGGCAATGGTGGCACAAAATGCGGCAATCGGGCAGGCTACTGCGGCCATTTATCCGAACATATCAATTTCGGGGCTCTTGGGGTTGCAATCAAGCGCCGGTTCAAAACTTTTCAAATCATCAAGCAAGGCATATGGCTACGAGCCCTCCCTTGTGCAGCCGATTTTTCATTTCGGACAGCTCAAAAACCAAATTGAACTGGAGCGCGAAAAAATGGAAGAAACATATCAAAACTATCGGCAAATTTTGCTCAATGCTGTCAAAGAACTTGCCGATTCGCTAACAAATTTGCAAAAAGAATATCAAACAAACCGCGCTTCTCAAAACGCGGCACATAGTATGAGAGAAGCGTTTCAATCTATGAAAGAAAAATATGAAAGCGGGCTGATTGAATATGCCGCGCTTTTGGAAGTTCAGCAGGATTTGCTTGAAGCCGAAACAGATTTGGCGCAGTCAAACGGCGCAATATATCAAAAAATCATCGCTTTTTATAAGGCAACCGGCGGCGGATATAATGATGAAAAATAATGCTTGATTTTTTTATCTTAAGGCTTATGATAAAAAGTGCAGCGAGTTGCTGCGGTGTCTAGTAAACACGGTATATCCGAGAATACTCCTCAATGAAGGGGAGTTCTTGAAATAAGCGTATTTTATGGCGAATAAAAGAGTCTGTTCTCGGACAGTTTACTAGCTCCCCGTTTTGATTTTTCAAAGCGGTTTTTTAATTAATATTCTAAAGAAAGGACTCTTCTCATGAAAAAAACATTACTACTTGCATCTGTGATTTCTTCTTTTGCATTTTGTGCACAGGCGCAATATTATCAACAACCTCGAACAAGAACTATTACAAGGACGGTATATCAGAACCCATATCAACCTCAACCGCAAAATATGGCACCATATCAACAAGCACAGTATTCAAGTCCATTTTATTTTCAACCCTATTTAGGCGTCGATTACAGTTATAATATTGTTGATTTTGGGAGCGATGAGGACGGCGATTCGCTTGACAGTTATTATAATGATAAGCTTCATACCGGTATTTTGTCTTTAGGTGCTAAAGTTCATGATAATTTTGCTTTAGAAGCCTATTATAAAAAATCAACCAAAGCCAAAAAAACTAATTCTACGCTTTTTACTGTGCCAGTGACAACGGAACTTGAATTACAATCTTTCGGTGTTGATGCCATTTTTCACTCACCACGTTTAGGCTATGATAACAGGGTGGAATTAATTGGATCTGTTGGTGTCGCTTGGTATGAACTTAAAGTAAAAATGAATGCTTCAAGCCTTGGTTCTGCAAGTGGTAAAGATAATCATATCGGTTTTCGTGCTGGCGCAGGTTTTCAATATTACCTTAATGATAATGTCGCATTGCGATTGATGGGACACTATAATAATACAGGTATTGATGATGCCGAAAATTTGTACGATATAACAGCCGGTGTAAGATTATATTTCTAAATTCTCATATAAAAAAAGCCTCTCGATTGAGAGGC
>DPKR01000146.1 GCA_003542415.1 Alphaproteobacteria bacterium
GCATCTTTTGTTGCCTGACGTTGAGAGTCATTAAAATATGCCGGAACGGTAATCACGGCTTTTTCAATTTTTTCACCGAGATAGCTTTCCGCATATTCTTTGATTTTTTGTAAAACAATAGCAGAAATTTGTGACGGTGCATATTTTTGACCTTTGACTTCAACCCATGCATCACCATTGTCACCGGAAACAATTTTAAAAGGCGCAGTTGTTTTGTCTTTTTGAACTTCGGCAGAATCAAAACGACGACCGATCAAACGTTTGATGGCAAACAATGTGTTTTCAGGGTTTGTCACAGCTTGACGCTTTGCAGCCGCGCCAACCAAGCGTTCATTATCTGTAAAAGCAACCATTGAAGGCGTTGTACGTGCACCTTCGGAGTTTTCCAAAACCTTAGCATCTTTGCCTTCCATCACGGCAAAGCAAGAGTTTGTTGTACCAAGGTCAATACCAATAACTTTATTGCTCATATTATAACTTCCTTTTTTTTAATTAAAAATCTTTTTCTAAAAGCTTATATAGGAAGCCGATTTTTTTCATGCAAGAGGCAATAAAATTTTTTTGATATTTTTTTATAGCAAAAGGTTATGTTGATTTTGTTTTTTGGGGCAATATATTTTCAAACGTTAGTTAAATCAATTTTTTATAAAGGAGAAATATCATGGCATGCAAATGTCCGTCTTCAAGATCTTCAACTTCAAAGAGTTCAAGTGTTAAATCAGAAGATAGCAAATCTTCTTCAAAAGAAAGCAAATCTTCAAAATAAGAGAAAAACAAAAAAACCGGCCTCATAAAAGGTCGGTTTTTTTTATCAGAAACGATAACGCAGTGTTATGCCGAATTGCCATGATTCCTCTTTCCAGAGATTGAGAATATTATCCTTTAAGAGCTCCTCATCATTGTATGGATTTTGAGAGCGAACAAATCTGGCAAAAGCGAGGATATCTGTGTTTTTGATGCTTGTTGTGAGCAAATTCGTTTTGAGCCAAACTTGCACACCTTGTTTAAAGCACCATGCGGTGTATGGAGCTGAAACCAGCTCTGCATCTTGCAAGTCAAAAGCTGTGCCGGCTGTTTTGCCGCCTCCGAGCAAAAGATCAACGCCAATGCCGAGCGTATGTCCGTTTCCGGTTTCAACCCCGAGCTTCCAAAGGAAGTCACAAGTCACCTCTTTATTATCCTCTCTGTCAAAGGAGGCAATAAAGCCTGTGCTATAAGCAAAACCGAACTTGTTTGGCGCCCACAGATCATCATCAATCCTTCCGGGGATAAAAATCATAGAGTAGCCGATATTCATTCCCAAATTCAAATTAGAAATAACATCAGGCACTTCCCTATTGTTACCGGTGGTTTGCGTCTCTTGAGCTCGCGCTTCGTCATATTCAGCCAGAGCCTTATCTCCTTCTTCAGTATCCATATCTCGGTCTTTTCCGGCAATCGTTGAAATTTCAACGGTTTGGATAACCTTTGTTTTACCGATCATGAAAAACGATTCTTTCGGATCACTGACATCTTCTTTCAGCATTTGTTGCCCCACACTGCTCAAAAGAGCCGAAAGCTGAAGCAAATCAGATTTTGTAACAGCCTTCTCTTCGGAAGGGTAATCTACATCCGCTTGCATTTGCGGGGTAATCGTTTGGAGGGTGTCAGATTGGACATCAACCTCTTCGTTCGTTTGCGCATAAGCAAAGCCCAAGGCAAACATCATGCCGAGCATGACAAGAATGACTTTTTTCATAAATATAAAAAATTAATGGTTAGACAAGATAATATAAATTTGTCTAAATATGACATAAAAATTGAAAAAAAGCAAGCATTTTTTTATAAACAACATAAAAAAATTAAAAAAAGTTCTTGCATTTAGGAAAATTTTATTTTATGTATGTGCTTACCGAAAGATATTGGGGCGTCGCCAAGTGGTAAGGCATCGGCTTTTGGTGCCGACATTCGTAGGTTCGAATCCTGCCGCCCCAGCCACAGTTCAAAAATCGTCAGAAATGGCGATTTTTTCTTTTTAAATCAAGCGGTTAAGCTGGTTCGAAGATTAGACACCTAATACGCCTTACACCGGATAATCTTCGAACTAATTTCATCAAGAATCTAACACATCATTGCTACAGAGCAAACTTTTCCAAGCAGAATTAAGAGTTAAGCAACTGGAAAACATCTTCACCGCCCAAGGCTGCACCAAAGAGCAGATTGATATGATGATTGAGCAGATGATGGATGTACAAGCGGCTGCTTAACTGTGGCTTATTTCCTTAACCTCTTCCGGTTCGTCAGAAAGGTCAAAATCATCAAAGTCATCTTCTTCGGTGTTTATTCCTTCAGGCGTATAATAAACTGTCGGAATATAATATTCATAGTAGTCTTCGTTAATTTGTCGCCAACATAGTGCATACTCGCCATATTTTAAGACTATTCCGCTACTCAAATCAAATCCATTATACTTAAGCTCTATTGCTGATGACATACAACCGAAACTCATTGCTATCATTTCTTCTAACTCATACATATTGTAAGAAGTTAAAAGGATGACCTCGTGGATAGTATCGTCAAACTTAATGTTTTTAGGTGTTTGCGGCTCATAGTAAACAAAGAAACCACCAAATTCACACCAACAGGCGGAAAACTCATCATTGATAAAAACATCACCGGTTTGCGTGAATTTAATCGTTTTGGAATCAATCTTCATGTGTTCAGCCAAAGTCAATCGTAACTGCTGAACCGAAAAGCCTACCAGTAAAACCTTTTTTGCCCGAGGAAGTATGTTGGCATCAT
>DPKR01000037.1 GCA_003542415.1 Alphaproteobacteria bacterium
CTTTCAATTGTCATTCCGGCCTTAAGCATCAAATCCTCATTGTTAAATTTGACCTTAACACCATATACAAGGCGTGTCCTTTCCTCTCTTGTTTGCACATTTTTGGGTGTAAACTCGGCTTCTTCATTAATTTTCAAAATTTTACCGACAAAGGTTTTGCCTTGAGCTTCCGGTAAATATCCGATAATTTTTTGACCAACTCTTAAACGGTAAAGTTCATCATGTGGTACATAAAAATAAGTCCAAATATCATACGGATTGGCAATGGAAACAAGAGAAGATCCTTGTCCGACAATTTCACCTTCCTCTCTAAACTTTGTGATAATCACACCATTGATTGGTGCGTTGACCTTGCACCATTCAAGCTTCAAATCATTGTCTTGTTTGTTTCTCTCCAAAACATCAAATTGAGCTTGTGATATATGTCCTTTTTGGAGCAAGGCTACAGCTCTTTGATAATCATTATCTATTTGATGTGACAAAACCTTATATGAATCGCAACTCATTTCCAAAAGCAAATCACCTTTTTCAACGGTATCTCCTTCTTCAACCGGAAAATTGATGATGTCAGAAGCAACCTTTGAAGAAACAATCACCTTTGTTGTTTCAAGTGTACCGGCATAAACAAAGGGCTTTGATGCGCGCCAATAATTGTATGCCGTAAATCCGATAAGCAATAAAAAAACAAAAATGATTGTGGGCAAGATTTTTTTAATCATAAGAAATCTCCGATTTAAAAGTAATCTCATTTGAGTGTTGAAACGGGTCATAAAACTTTTTGATTCCTGCATCTCGCGCCATTTGCTCCGCTTCCGCGAAATGGTCGCCTAAACGCTCAAAATTATGTGCATCATCACTGATAATCACCGGCACCTTGTGTTTTGCAAGCAACCCCATTATCCGTTTGCTCGGATACGGCTCGCCGTAGGCAAGCTTAAAACCGCTTGTGTTGATTTCGGCCCTTGCACCCGCTTTTGCAATTGTTTCAACCGTTTTGAGCTCATCTTCAAGCCACATATCTTCGCGCCCAAGCCCAACTTTTTTCATCAAATCCAGATGTGCCAAAAAGTTGAACAAACCGCTTTTTGCCGCCGCACGAACATTTTGAAAATATTTATGAAGCAACAGATTTTGTTCTTCTTTTGGAGCGTTTTTCAAATCATGTGTATTATAAAGCGTTTTGTTTGCCGCCACAAAATGCGCCGAACCAATCAGATAATCCGGCTTTAAAACTGCACACGCTTTTTCAAAACCTTCGCGCCACTCATTGTCTCTGAAAAAATCAACTTCCATACCTTTATAAATCGGGAAACCTGTTTTTTCTTTCAGCTCATCAATGCGCTCATAATGCGGTTTGAACTTTTCAATTGCCTCTTCAAAAGAAGACGAATAAATATTTTGATATCCTCTTTGAAGCGCTGCTTCATACATTTTTGTTTCTTTGATATACGGACAAACAATAAAGTGATTTGAAAAGCCGATTTTCGACCAACCTAAATCTTTTGCTTGTTTTAGCATTTGCTCTTCGGTGTGCTTGCCATCAAAGCCGATGGTATGCGTATGAAGCGAAAAATTTTGCATTAGGCCTTTTGTCCTTTGAGGCGCCTATAGGCTTTTTCATATCCGATCAACGGGAGCAATGTTTTGAGCTCAGGCCCCGATGCTTCGCCTGTTAAAGCCATGCGAATCGGGTGGAAAAGGTCTTTGCCTTTTAAACCTGATTTTTCTTTCACGGCATTCATCCAAGCTGAGAATGTTTCTTCATCAAAAGCTTTGTTTTCAAGCAAATCTGCTGCCATATCCGTTAAAGCTTTGTTTTCAATGCTCGGGGTGATTTCGTCGTTACAAATACGCGCCCAAACGTTGATATCTTCAACTTTTTCCAAGTTGGCTTTTACCTTGTTCCAAAAAGCTTCATCAACACTCACACGGTCTTTAACGCTTGTATAAGGCATTGTGTGGATATGTTTGATATTAAAGTGCTTCAAATCTTCCACATCAAACTTCGGCTGAGCGTGTCCGATTTTTGAAAAATCGAGCGTTTCGGCAAGCTCATCCAAACTGTAAAACGAGCGAATGTCTTCTGATGTGCCGAGTTTGGCAAGATACGAGCAAATCGCCATATTCTCCACACCTTCGGCTCTTAATTCGCGCACCCCTAAACTGCCTAAACGTTTTGAAAGCTTGCCCTCTTTGCCGGTCAAGAGCGGCAAATGCGCAAAAGTTGGCACAAACCCGCCGATAGCTTCAAACATCTGGATTTGTGAGGCTGTGTTTGTTACATGGTCTTCACCACGCAAAATATGTGTGATTCCAAAATCCGAATCATCAATCACAGACGGCAGATGATATAAATATGAACCGTCTTCACGAATGATAATCGGGTCGCTCAAATTAGCCGCATCATATTTGACCTCACCTCTGACGGCATCATTCCACTTGATTTCGCCGGCATTTAATTTGAAGCGATAGTGCGGTTTGCGCCCTTCTTTTTCAAAGGCAGCAATATCTTCTTTTGTGTAGCTCAAAGCCTGCCTGTCATAAATCGGAGGCAAACCTTTTGAAAGCGCGCGTTTTCTTTTGAACTCCAGTTCTTCCGGCGTTTCGTAGCAAGCATAAATACGGCCTTCTTTGATGAGCTTTTCGGTTATTTCTTTGTAGCGTTCAAAACGCGCGGATTGACGCGCTTCCGAGCTCCATGTGAGCCCGAGCCATTTGAGGCTTTCGCGCATTGAATCTTCATATTCTTTTTTAGAACGCGCAAAATCCGTGTCATCAATGCGGAGCATAAATTCGCCGCCCATTTTTTTTGCCCAAAGCCAGTTAAACAAGGCTGTTCTGGTGTTTCCGATATGCATATGCCCCGTCGGGGAGGGTGCAAAACGAACTTTTATATTTGTCATTTATCTTGTGTCCTTTAATCAAAATTGATGCCATTATATAAACTTCATTTCAAATTTCAACAGAAAAATATCTCATTAATCTTTCTTGCACATATACAAAACTCATAAAAAAAACTTGCTTTTGAGTTATAAATTGTATAGTATGCCATCAGTTTTTAGAAGAAATATGTATGGTGAACCAAATGAAAAAATCTTTGACCGCCGCGCTTTTGCTCGGTTCGATCTTATCATTTAATGCTAATGCCGCTTCTATTTTTGAAGCTATGGGGGATGCTTATCAGCACAACCCGACTTTGCAAGCCGGCCGCGCCGGGCTTCGCGCAACAGATGAAAATGTTGCCATTGCCAAATCAGGCTACCGCCCAAACATTTATCTTAACGGCAATTATACGGACACACACGCTCACAATGATGTTGTGCCCGTCAATGAAGGCTACCGCAAATCTGTTGCTGCCGTTTTGAGCCAGCCTATTTTCAACGGTTTTTCAACTTTTAATTCTGTGAGAGCCGCAGACAAAGGCGTTGAGGCCGCACAAAGCGATTTATACAACATCGAACAAGAAATTTTGCTTGCTGCATCAACGGCATATCTTGATGTTTTGCGCGACGAATCGATTGTCAAACTCCAAAAAAACAATGAAGAGCTTTTGAAAAAACGTTTGGATGAAACACGCGAACGTTTCAATGTTGGTGAGGTCACAAGGACCGATGTTTCTCAAGCCGAAGCGCGCCACAGTGCAGCCATCTCGGATCGCATTGCCGCCGAAGGCAACTTAGCCGCTTCAAAAGCAACTTATGTTGAAATTATCGGCACATCGCCTGACGGCTTAGAAGAACCGAAAACTTTGGCTGATCTGTTCCCGAAAAATCAAGATGAAGCTTTAAAATATGCTTATGATCACAACTACAACTTAAAAGCCGCCAAAAGCAACTTAGATTCCAAGACATATACCGTTGCCGCAAACAACGGCGCTCTTTTGCCTCAAGTTTCTTTTGATGCAACGGCTGCTCGCTCAAAGTCAGAATCTAAACAAACAAAAGACCCTGAAACAAACAGTTTTGAATGGGGCGTCAACTTAAATGTGCCTTTATATAGCGCGGGTCAAACACGTGCCAAAATTCGCCAAAGCAAATATCAAAAATGGCAGGCGCAAGAACAAGTTCAGGCTGCCGAACGCGAGATGATTTCGATTGTGACTTCAAGCTATGAATATATGGTTTCAAACGAATCGCGTATTAAATCGGTGAAAGACCAAATCAGAGCTTATGCCATTGCGCTTGACGGTGTTCAGCAGGAAGAAGCTTTAGGCAACCGCACGGTTTTAGATGTGTTGGATGCGTATCAAGAGCTTTTAAATGCCAATGTGCAAGAAGTTCGTGCCCGCCGTGACTACTATGTTTCGGGCATGGCTTTGATGCTTGCCATG
>DPKR01000002.1 GCA_003542415.1 Alphaproteobacteria bacterium
TTGTTGGGGTGGTTTTGGTTTCACCCGTCAACTTATATGGGCGGGTGGAATGTGACCGGCAAATCTGATTTGACGGCAATCGGTATGACCTTAAACTTCACGCTTTGGGCATTTATCGGCGTTGAAAGCGCGTCTGTTTCAACAGCGGTTGTCAAAAACCCGACACGCAATGTGCCGATTGCAACGGTGACGGGAGTGATTATTGCCGCCGTGTGCTACATTTTGAGCTCAAGTGTGATTATGGGGATTATTCCGAACAAAGAGCTGATTTCATCTTCTGCGCCTTTTTCTCAGGCTGTTTCAATCGCTTTGGGGCAAACGGCAGGCGATGTGGTGGCTATTTGTGCGGCAATCGGCTGTTTAGGCTCGCTCGGCGGCTGGACGCTTCTTGTCGGTCAAACAGCACAAGCTGCGGCAAATGACGGCTTGTTTGGCAAAATGTTTGCTTGCGAAACAAAAAAGGGTGTGCCGGCAACAGGTTTGGCGATTGTTGCTTGCATTATGACGGCGCAGGTTTTAGGCACAATGAGCCCGACAGCTTCCGAGCAGTTTGGCAAAATTGCCTCAATTGCCGTGATTATGACGCTTTTGCCATATATTTATTCGGCTGTTGCCATCAAAATCATCGGTCGCGAGAAGATGAGCGCTAAGCAAGGTATTTTTTATACCGTTATCGGTTTGATTGCGGCGTTTTATTCAATGGCGGCAATGGTGGGGTCTGATCCTGCACAAACGCGGTGGGCATTGATGTTTGTGATTTTCACGGTGATTTTATATGAACTTTCCGAAAATCGCCAACTAGAAATGGAAGGCAAAAACGAAAAAATCACCTGCGTTGTGCCGACTTATGTGCGCCATTTAACGCTTTTGGTGACCATTGCGGCGCTTGTTTTAACATTTTGGATTTCATTTAAAGACGAACACGACTTAAAACCGCATATCAAAGGCCATTTTCCGGCTGTTGAACATTCAGACACATTAGGATAAAAGAAAGGAGCATAAATATGATTGATGTTAAAAATCCGTTTGAGGTGAAAATATTATTAAGCTATGACAACTTGCATGCCGATACGGCGCCTGCCAGAGCCGTCAGAATCTTAAAAGAAGATTTGGAGCTTGAGGGCGCAAAGGTGATTGTGGCTGAGCATTTGGAAGATACAAAGGCAATTTTTAATTCGGACCCGTCTATTCAAGCTGTGATGCTCGGTTTTGAATGCAACCGTTGTCAAAACACATATGATGTTGTGGAAGATATCAGAAAAATCAACAAACGTGTGCCGATTTTTTTGATGTCGAGCAAAAACTTTGCATCCGATGTGCCAACGCATATTTTAGAAAAAGTCAGTGATTTTATTTGGCTTTTGGAAGACACACTTGATTTTATCAGCGGACGAGTTCAAGCTGCCATCAAGCGTTATCGAAAATCTATTTTGCCACCGATGTTCAAGGCGCTTGCAAAATTTGCCAAGGTGCATGAATATTCGTGGCACACTCCCGGACACACGGGCGGAACGGCATTTTTGAAAACCGCAGCCGGCAGGGATTTTTTCAATTTTTTCGGGGAACAAATCTTTCGTTCGGACTTGTCTATTTCTGTTGGTGAACTCGGATCTATGCTTGACCACTCGGGGCCAATAGGTGAGAGCGAAAAATATATGGCCGAAGTTTTTAATTCAACACGAAGCTACCATGTGACAAATGGCACGTCAACATCAAACCGCATCGTTTTGATGGCAAGTTTGACGCGAGATGATATTTGTCTTTGCGACAGAAACTGCCATAAATCTGTTGAACACGCTATGACCTTAACGGGCGCTATTCCGACATATTTGGTGCCAACGCGCAACCAATATGGCATTATCGGGCCGATTTTGCCCGAAAACCTGACTTCAAGCGCCATTAAAGAGGCGATTAAAAACAATCCGCTTGTAAAAGACAACATCGACCACACGCCAAAGCACGCCATCATCACAAACTCGACTTATGACGGGCTTTGTTACCAAACAACATGGGTCAAAGATCTCTTAAAAGAAAGTGTTTCACGCATACATTTTGATGAGGCATGGTATGGCTATGCGCATTTTAACCCGATTTATCACGACCGCTATGCAATGACCTTTGATGTGGCAAAATATGGTCAAAACGAGCCGACGATTTTTGCAACACAATCAACGCACAAACTTTTAGCGGCATTTTCTCAGGCTTCGATGATTCACATTTTAGACGGCAAAAATGCCATTTCACACGAACGCTTTAATGAGAGCTATATGATGCACGCTTCAACTTCACCATTTTATCCGATTATTGCTTCAAATGATGTTTCAACGGCAATGATGGACGCTCATGGTAAAGATTTGACGGCAGGAGCCATCAAAGAAGCAATATATTTCAGAAAAACAGTTGCACGCATTAATGATGAAATGAAAAAAGCCGGCACATGGTTCTTTAATGTTTGGCAGCCGGAAAAGGTGACAGACCCTAAAACAGGTGAAAAAGTGTTGTTTTTTGAGGCAGATGATGAACTCTTGGCAACAAATGCCGATTGTTGGGTGCTTCATAAAGGGGAGTCCTGGCATGGCTTTGGCGACATTGAAGAGGGTTATGCCATGCTAGACCCAATCAAAGTTTCGGTCACAACACCGGGTGTGATGCCAGACAGCTCTTTGGCAGATTTTGGTATTCCCGCCACATTACTCACAGCCTATCTTGACAGCAAAGGCATCGTTGTTGAAAAAACAACTGATTTTACATGTCTGTTTTTGTTCTCAATAGGTGTGACCAAAGGCAAATGGGGAACGCTCTTAAATGCGCTTTTTGAGTTCAAAAAAGCTTATGATTACAACGTTCCAATCAAACTTGCGTTGCCGAAAGTTTATGATGCCGACCCGAAAAGATATGAAAATATGGGCTTAAAAGACTTGAGCAATGCAATGTTTGCAAAAATGAAAGAGCTCAGCACCACAAAAGCGTTGGCACAAGCCTTTTCTGAATTGCCTGAGCCGGTGATGACACCATTAGAGGCATATGAAAAACTGGTTCGAAACGAGGTTGAAAGTTTGAGTTTAGATGAAATGGCAGGTAGGACGGTTGCGACCGGTGTCGTTCCGTATCCGCCCGGAATTCCGCTTTTGATGCCGGGTGAAAAAGCAGGCGAAGCAGACGGAATCTTTTTACACTATCTCAAAGCATTAGAAGCGTTTGATGAAGCTTTTCCTGAATTTTCACACGATACACACGGTGTTGAGGTCAAAGACGGCAAGTATTACATTTTGTGCTTGAAAGAATAAAAAAAATATGGTATATTGAAAATACCAAGTATAGATTTGGAAATTTTTATGTTAAATATATAAAAGGCTACGTAATAAAGGGCGTCAATCGTTCTCCGTGGCATGAAAATTATGGCAAAAGAAATTAAAACTGTCGCTGATGTTCAAAAAGTCCCCGCTATGGAACACATTGACACAATGGTCTATGGAAAAGGAACTTGCCCTTTTTGCGGTTCCCACCTGCGTTCAGAGATTGTGGGGTTTGGCCGAGACAAATGTGAGCAATTCTATCCCTGTGACTGTGAAGTGGCACAGGCGGCAGTGGCCCACAATAAAAGGGCCAAAGAGCTCAAACAGGAGGCGTGGCTACTCGAAGAGGAAAAGCGCCAAAAAGAAGAAAACAGGCGCCGAGAGGAAGAAGCTCGGAAACCTGTCACGATCACAGCGGCAGAAATGCTCTGTGTGGCCTCAGGGTGTATTCTTCCTGGGGTTGAGCCGATCCCGGCCGATGATAAAGTCGGCTATAGGCTCAAACGAGCCGGCTACGGGAACGGTAATGCAAAAGAGCGTTTGTTGCTCTATGCGTATATGAACGACTTTTCCGAGGGGCTTGAAAAAGCTGCCGAAGAAATTGTCCTTTATGTGAAAGCAACAGGTGCCACTTGGGACACAGACATTATCCCAAAAGTAAAGGAGCTGTGCTCCAAATATGCTGTTCCTGAGCAGATCACCTTGTAGTCTTGAAAAAGAATTCCCCTTTAAATTGGCAGAAATGTCATTTAAAGGGGTTTTTTGTTTGACAAATGCATTAAGATATATAAAATATCTTAAAAGGAGATTTTATCATGGCGCAATATCAACCGACTGTTTATGAAAAGATTGTTCAAGATTTTTTAGATGGCAAAGATCTTAAGTTTGAAAATTATCAGGCAGAGCTTTTAGCACGCGGCTTTGGAGAAAAGCGTTATTTTGATGCCTATATCAAGGATATGCAATATATTAAGACCTTGATGGATTCGCCGGATTTTAATTTACGTAAAGCGGCAGATATTGCTAAGCAACACCACCCCTCAAAAGACGAAGATGTTTTACGCTTTGCGCTGACAGATGAAGAAAAAAAGATTGTTCTGCAAGCCGAAGAATTAGGATCCGTTAAATGCGGTAAAAATATTTTTTATGATGGTTATGATAGACCGATTGTTTGTGCTGATGCTAAACATTTGCCGGAAAATACGGATGCGTTTGTGATTTTTTCAGGCCATCCGGGGGCTGCTGAACCGGCTATTGAGGCTTGGCTTAATGATTATCAGCGAACAGGGAAACCGAAAAAATTTGTGTTTTTAGGGCTCTATGACAATCAAGGAAATACAGATTTCAGCCAAGAAGGATTAGAGTTTAATACCGGAAGTGAAGTTGAAATGTATATGCGCTATTGTCGTGCTGTTGGAATTTCGGAAGATTTACTTAAAGAATGCTTAATGACGCCGACGGATATTTCAACGGAAGATAATACAAAGCTTTTGGCGGAAATTAGAAAGAAATATTTCAAAGATCAAAAAAATGCCTCATTTGTAATGTTCGGCTATGCGGCTTATCAGAAGCGTATAGCCTCAGAGTTTGCTTTTGCTTTCAATCAAATGGAAAAAAATGGTGAAATGGATATTGAAATCAACGGCAAAAAGAAAACACTTTTCACAAATTTTGTAATGCCTGATGTAGCACGTAAAAAAGATGAGAAAAACAGATATCTTTCGTATGATAATTTAGATGGTATTGCTCAAGACATTATCATAGGGAATTGTTTGGCGCACCCATATCGTACTTATGCCGGCGGAAGGTTCGATTCAAAGTTGGGAGCATATCCTGATGAATTTAAGCCGTTGCTTCCGATTTCGCTTGTTTATTCTTATCCGAATGTCGCTAATGAACTTGCCGGCACAAGAACAGATGTGGCTACGATGCTAAAATTGTTACGTGCTATTCAACACGATGTTTATGAGTTTGAAAACGCTAAAAAAGTTGATCGGACGATTAAATATAATGTTGCAATGTTACGCAAACGGTTAGTTCTTAATGGCTTGCTTTCGGCTGATATTTTATTTCACGGTAATACCTACAACAAAGAAGATGCACTATCCAGAATTAAAAAGTATTTTACACACTCGGACAAACGTTATGAAGAAGCTGCGAAGCTTTTGCTGGGTTCAGAAAAAGTTAGTCCTAGAAAATTGGGTCCCGTTGCACAATATCTTAAAAAGTTTTGGGAACGAGGAGGAAACTTTTCCTGAATTTTCACACGATACACACGGTGTGGAAGTTAAGAACGGCGAGTATTACATTTTGTGCTTGAAAGAATAAAAAATTTATGCTACTTTTTTGTCATAAAAGATAAGGTTATGTTTAATAATTAAAAAAGGCTACGTAATAAAGGGCGTTAATCGTTCTCCGTGGCACAGAAAAATGAAATTTTGGCACAGAAAAATGAAATTTAATTATTTTTCAATTTCATCTTCCAAGGACTCCGTGGAAGGAAAATTGAACCACATGAAAATGTGGGGGACTTCATGGACGCGGTATCAGGAGAACATCAAGTTCTCTAAGAAAGTTGCCGCGAAAATTGAGGCAATAATTGCTTCAAAGAAATTACCGGCGATTGTCTGGAAAATGTCTGGAGCTAATCCGGACGTTTTCGGTAGTCCTGACATGAAGGTGCGCATGGAAGCGGCCATTAAGGTTATGCCTCACATTCTAGCTCTCCTCAAAGAGGGTTTTTGCCCTCTGATAGTGGAGGGAATGCTGAAGGTAACCCTTAATGATGTTGCCTTTGGAGACACAGGCAGTTGTGCCTTCGAGTACAAGTTCTACATGCTGTACTCTGATAAAGACCTGTGCAGGAAGGTATGGGGAGTGACAGACCATGTCACGCTCTTCGTGGCAAAGTCCGTTCTGGCGGATATTGCTGCCGGTATCGATGTTGACGCCCCGACGGATGAAGAATTTCAGAAGTCGATGTGTGCATATACCGCAAAGCAGTTTGTGGCGTAGCCAAAAAAATCACCCTCAAATTGACAGCAATGTCATTTGAGGGGATTTTTTTAATTAAAAGGGATATAATTCTGAGGCCTTTTGGCAAATCGGATAATAGTAAAAATAGGCGCTTGTTAAGGCAAGAGCCGCCACAGGCACAACAACCTTTTCAAAGGGGAAGTGGGCATGCCCGCCGTTTTTCTTCTTCATCCATTGATAGAAGTTTGAAGACCAAATAAGCACGATTGCACCGATAATCACGCTAAAGAGGAACGGATCAAGATAAAAGATAAAACCGACAACTTCAGAGTGATAAGAGAGTTTGCCTAAATACATAAAGCCGATCATAGCAACCGATAAAATCAAAATAATCGGATCGCGATATTTGAAATTCCAGCCTTTTTTATCAAACCATTTGATTGTCCAAAAACCGAGCAAAACCAAAAAAGCACCGGCCCAAACACCGACCACGCTGTCATCAACACCCAAACGGCGCGCGATTTCAAGAGAAGCACCGACCGCAATTGTGCAAACGGCACAAGCCGGATTGGCAAGAGCTGATTTTATCAGCATTAAAGAACACAATAAAACAATTGAGAACAACATATTTTTGCCTTTCATAAAGGTTTTCATTTGCTTGCATTAAAACAGAAGGAAAGATGGTTTTCAAGTGTTTTTGAAAGGTTATGCAACTCTTGGTTTGCAGCCGCAATAATCTTGGCTGTATAGTTCAAGTTCTTTGATAAGCGCCATACGCAGTTCTTGCATGCCGTTTTTTCGGCCTTCAATATGAACATAAGGACAACCTGTTTTTTGAGAAGCAATTAAAGCCGCCTCGTTGACTTGGTTTAAGTTTTTATAGCGAGAAACGCCCAAAACAGAGGCAACAGCGGTAAAGCCGTTTTCAAGCGCGTATTCCATCGCATGTTTTAAGCGCATTTCAAAGCAAACGGAGCAACGTTTGCCGCGTTCAGGTTCGTCTTCCAAGCCTTTGGTTAAAGCACACCAACGTTCATTGTCATATTCAAGCTCAATAAACGGCACACCGTATATGTCGCACACGCGCTTGTTTTCATCGCGGCGTTTTTCATATTCTTGCATCGGTCTGATGTTTGGATTATAAAACACAACGGCAAAATTCTTTTTTTCTTGCGCCATTGTTTTGATGACGGCACAAGAGCAAGGAGCGCAGCAAGAAAGGAGTAGTATTTTTTCATTATTTTGAGCCATGAATTTTTTCTTTCAAATATTTGCCGGTGTAGCTTTCTTTGACCTTAACGATTTGTTCGGGCGTGCCTTGTGCAATAATTTGCCCGCCGCCGCTGCCACCTTCGGGGCCTAAATCGATGATATAATCAGCCGTTTTAATCACATCCAGATTATGCTCAATCACAACAACCGTGTTGCCTTGTTCAACAAAGCGATGAAGAACTTTTAGGAGCTTGTTGATGTCTTCAAAATGAAGCCCTGTTGTCGGCTCGTCTAAAATATAAAGTGTTTGGCCTGTTGCCTTTTTTGTGAGCTCTTTTGAAAGCTTAACGCGTTGCGCTTCGCCGCCCGAAAGGGTTGTTGCCGGCTGGCCGAGTTTGATATAGCCCAAGCCGACCTCTTGCAAAAGCTTTAAGCGGTTTTTAATCGAGGGGATATTTTCAAAGAAAACAAAAGCCTCATCAACCGTCATATCTAAAACATCGGCAATTGATTTGCCCTTAAACTTAACTTCCAAAGTTTCGCGGTTAAAACGTTTGCCTTTACATTCATCGCACTCAACATAAACATCAGGCAAAAAGTGCATTTCGATTTTTTTAACACCATCACCTTCACAAGCTTCGCATCTGCCACCTTTCACATTAAACGAAAAGCGGCCTGCCGTGTAGCCTCTGGCTTTGGATTGGGGAAGGGCGGCAAACCAATCTCTGATATAGGTAAACAAGCCAGTGTATGTCGCAGGGTTTGAGCGCGGGGTGCGCCCGATGGGCGATTGGTCAATATCAATGATTTTATCAATATTTTCGGCACCTTTGATTGATGTGTATTTGCCGGCGGGTTTTCTTGAACCGTTCAAAACTTTGTTAAGAGCAGGAAAGAGTGTTTCCAAAACAAGCGATGATTTGCCGCTTCCCGAAACGCCCGTAATACAAGTTAGTGTGCCAAGCGGGAGCTTGAAATTGATGCCTTTTAAGTTGTGCGTTTTGACATTTTTGAGCTCTAAAAACTTGCCGTTGCCTTTGCGGCGCGTTGTTGGAACGGGAATTGACTTTTCACCGTTTAAATAAGCTGCCGTTAAACTGCGTTTGCTTTTTAAAACCTCGTCAACCGTGCCTGAGGCTGTCACATAGCCGCCTTTGAGACCTGCAATCGGCCCCATATCGACCAAATAGTCGGCCGCTCTGATTGCATCTTCATCATGCTCAACAACAATAACCGTGTTGCCGATGTCGCGTAAATGGGTTAATGTTTCAAGAAGTTTGTCATTATCTCTTTGGTGTAAGCCGATTGAGGGCTCATCCAAAACATACATCACACCTGTTAAACCTGAGCCGATTTGTGAGGCAAGGCGGATGCGTTGAGCTTCGCCGCCTGACAAACCGCCTGATTCGCGCGATAAAGTCAAATATTCTAGCCCGACATTGTTTAAAAATTGCAAGCGCTCAATGATTTCTTTTAAGATTTTATGGGCAATGGCGGCCTTTTGTTTTGTTAATTTCTTTTCAACACCCGAAAACCATTTTAACCCCTCAATCACCGACATATCAGAAGCTTCTATAATGTCTTTTCCTGCCACTTTAACGGCCAGCGCTTCAGGCTTTAAGCGTTTGCCATGGCAATATTCGCAAGGTGCGGCAGATTGATAATGTGAGAGTTCTTCGCGCATGGCAGGAGAATCCGTTTCCAAAAAGCGACGCGCCATGTTCGGAATGACGCCTTCAAATGGGCGATTTGTGGCAAATTTTGAATAATAAATCGGGATGTTTTTGCCGTTTGAACCATATAAAATAACATCTTTGGCAGATTTTGGCAGGTCTTTCCATGGAGTTTTGGTTGAAATATTTAAATAATCAGCAAGGCCTTCAATTGTTTGCGTATAAAACGAGGAGCGAAAGCCATACCACGGTTCAATCGCGCCTTGAGAGATGCTCAAATTTTCGTTTGGAACAATCAGGTTCGGATCCATATACAAGCTTGCACCTAGACCGTCGCAATGCGGACAGGCGCCATACGGGTTGTTAAATGAAAAAAGTCTTGGTTCAATTTCTTCAATCGTAAAACCGGAAACAGGGCAGGCAAACTTTGAAGAAAAAATCTTGCGCTCAGCACCATCCATAAAGTCAACAAACAAAAGGCCGTCAGAGATTTTTAAGGCTGTTTCGACCGAACCTGTCAAACGCTCTGTGATGCCTTCTTTGACAACGAGGCGGTCAATGACAACTTCAATATCATGCTTTTGATTTTTGTTCAAATCAGGCACTTCATCCAAAGTATACATTTTGCCGTCCACATTAACGCGTTGATAGCCTTGCTTTTGAAGGCTTTCGCACTCTTTTTTAAATTCGCCTTTCTTGCCTCTTGCAATTGGGGCAAGCAAAATGATTTTAGTGCCTGTTTCAAGCTCTGAAATTTTATCAACCATTTGCGAAACAGTTTGAGATTCAATCGGTTTGCCCGTTGCAGGTGAATACGGCGTGCCGGCGCGCGCCCATAAAAGACGCATGTAGTCATATATTTCGGTGATTGTGCCAACTGTTGAACGCGGATTGTTTGATGTGGCTTTTTGCTCAATTGAAATGGCAGGGGACAATCCTTCGATCGAATCGACATCAGGCTTTTTCATCAAATCAAGAAATTGGCGCGCATAGGCAGACAAACTTTCAACATATCGGCGCTGACCTTCGGCGTAAATCGTGTCAAAAGCAAGCGATGATTTGCCGCTTCCCGATAACCCGGTGATCACCGTGAGCTTGTTTTTGGGAATATTGATATCGATATTTTTAAGGTTATGTTCTCTTGCACCTTTGATTTCAATAAATTTACTGTCAGCCATATTTATCTCCGTTTGAACTTATCGGCAATATAATCAAAAGCAAAATGAAATACAACAAGAATCTTTTTTACAAAAAAAATGATTTTTTGTCTTGAATATGATGTTTTTTTGGGTTATACTCTAGTAAGTTTATATAAGTATATGACAATTATTAACCCTTTTAAAAAATATTATTATATGACAAAACAAAAGAAACACGAAAAAGCGGAAGCTTTCCGCAGAGAGATTGCTATGCCCGCTCAGCGAGCCGCCGCAATTAAAGACCTCTTGGCTAAAGAAACCTATGATGAGAGCGACGAGCTCCGTTTGACCATTCTTTTGCAGAAGACTGACTATCTGCAGGGGTGCGCAAACGAATATGCCGCGCTGGTAAGCAAACTCTCCAGTACCGGAAGTGAAAAAATGAAGTCTAAAACTTTAGATTTCTTCAAGAGATGGCACGGTTAACAGAGGAACAGATTGAGGCGTTGAAAGCACAAGGTGCTAAAAAACGTGCCGAACGTCATGCAAAAAGGGTCGCAAACCTTCCAGTCGTTGAGCCGGATCTTGTCCCTCAAGGGCTGAAAGCAAAGGTCAAAGATGCAGGAATGCATTTAGAGCGTCTCTATATGCACGAGCAAAAGCCTTCAACCGAAAAGTGCGAAGAAATTCGCAAACTTTTCTTGCCGGATCTCACACAAGAGATTAGGTATAAGGCCTATCGTCGTTGTCTGCATGAATATGAAATGCTCATTTTTTATGCATGGGGCTTTGAGGGGCTTCACGAGGCGGCATTCACTTTCTTTGATGAGGTGTTGGTTCCCTCGGATTCAACCTTCTCAGGCAACTCGATTGTTCGGATTTTGGGCTATCGGCCGAAGGAAAATCTGTTCAACCTCCTGAGCCATCACAAAGACAAGTTCTTTTGTGAAAAGTGCTATGGAAGCATTATTGAAACGGTCATCCTTCGCTATCTCGACCAACCCGGTCCTTGGAACTATCGCACCAACGAATATGGTGTGTGGACTAAGGAGGAGAAAGCAATTTTAGAACGGATTAAGAGTCTGTTTGACTAAAACGTGTACTAAAAGAAAAGCGCCCTAATTTTAAGGCGCTTTTTCTTTTATTTGTTTGTTTTAGTCTTCAACAGTTGTTTCAGGTTCGGAAACAGTGACGGTGTCTTCCGCTTCTAAAATCTCGGAATTGTCATCATTTTCCAAATCTTCTTCATCACCTTCATCGGCATTGAGCCATGTGACAGAAACAACGCGTTCGTCTTCTGCCGTTCTGAAGAGAATAACACCCTGTGTCTTACGGCCGGCAATGCGGATGTCTTCAACAGGCATACGAATGAGCTTGCCGCCGTCGGTCACCATCATAATCTGATTGTCATTTTCAATCGGGAATGAGCTGATAACCTCTTTGTTGCGCGGAGACATTTCCATATTGGCAATACCTTGTCCGCCGCGGCCTGTCACGCGATATTCATAAGAAGACGAACGTTTGCCATAGCCTGTGACAGTGACGGTTAAGATAAATTCTTCACGTTCTTCCATCTCTTTGAATTTTTCGGCGCTGAGCAAATTCAACAAGCCTGTTTGCTCAGGGCTGACATAAACATCCGTGCCTTCCTCGATAGCCATACGTTTCATAGCAGAAGAAATGCGTAAGTATTCATCACGTTCGTCTGCTGTTGCTGAAATGTGCTTTAAGATAGACATTGAAATCACTTCATCGTCTTTGCCGAGTTTGATGCCGCGCACACCTGTTGAGTTGCGGCCGACAAACACACGCACATCGGTAACAGGGAAGCGGATGCATTTGCCTGATTTTGCGGCGAGCATCACATCGTTGTCTTCGGTGCAAAGCGCAACGTTGACAAGTTTGTCACCCTCATCAAGTTTCATAGCAATTTTGCCGTTTGATTGAACATTGACAAAGTCCATAAGCGAGTTACGGCGAACATTGCCTTGAGCTGTTGCAAACATGATTGATAAATCTTTGCAATCTGCCTCGTTTTCCGGCAATTTCATAATTGTTGTGATGTTTTCGCCTTCATCAAGTGGGAGCAGGTTCACAAACGGCTTGCCTTTTGAGGTTGGAGAGCCCAAAGGCAATTTATAAACCTTCATCTTATAAACCAAACCTTTTGAGGAGAAGAACAACACAGGTGTGTGGGTTGAAGCCACAAACAACCGTGTGACGAAATCTTCTTCTTTCGTTGTCATACCCGATTTTCCTTTACCGCCGCGTTTTTGCGCTTTATATGCATTTAACGGAACGCGTTTGATATAGCCGGCTTCAGTTACGGTCACAACCATTTCTTCGCGTTGAATGAGCGATTCAACATCTGTGTCATATTCAATATCTTCAATGGTTGTCAATCTCGGTTTGGCATATTCGGTTTTGACCTCAACGAGTTCATCACGCATAATGCCATAGAGCTTTTCACGGCTGGAAAGAATTGAAAGAAATTCTTTAATATCATCTCCTAAGCCTCTGAGTTCGCTATGAATTTTATCTCTTTCCAAACCGGTCAAACGTTGCAATCTTAAATCCAAAATAGCCTTCGCTTGATCTTCTGAGAGACGATAACATCCGTTTTCAACCTTGTGATCCGGCTCATCAATTAAACGCACCAAAGGCTCAACATCACCGGCCGGCCAATCGCGCGAGGTGAGGGCATCTTTTGCATCGTTCGGGTTTGGTGCCGTGCGGATAAGCTCAATGACAGGATCTAAGTTTTCAACGGCAATAGCCAAGCCAACTAAAATGTGTGCTTTATCACGCGCTTTGTTCAATTTATAAATTGTGCGGCGGCGAATGACCTCTTCTCTGAACTCAACAAAGGCGCTGATGATGTCTTTTAAGGTGAGCATCATCGGTTTGCCGTGGTTGATGGCGAGCATATTCATACCAAAACTTGTTTGAAGAGGGGTATATTTATAAAGTTGGTTCAAAACCACATCAGCTTGAAAATCTTTTTTGATTTCAATCACAACACGGACACCTTGGCGGTCTGATTCATCGCGGATGTCTGAAATGCCCTCAACACGTTTTTCTTTAACGAGTTCGGCAATACGCTGGACAAGAGCGGCCTTGTTGACCTGATATGGAATTTCGTGAACAATAATGGCTTCTTTGTCTTTGCGGATTTCTTCAATGGTGCATTTTGCACGCATCATAATCGATCCGCGACCTGTTAAATAAGCCTGCTTTGCACCTGCTTGGCCTAAAATCAAACCACCTGTCGGAAAATCAGGCCCCGGAACAATTTGGATGAGCTCTTCGGGGGTGATATCCGGATTATCAATATAAGCACAGCAAGCATCAATCACTTCGCCCAAGTTATGCGGTGGCATATTTGTTGCCATACCGACGGCAATACCGTTTGCGCCGTTGACAAGAAGGTTCGGGAAGCGGGCAGGCAAAACAGTCGGCTCTTGAAGAGATTCATCATAGTTTGGCATAAAGTCAACCGTGTCAAACTCAATATCGTCAATGAGCTTTTGAGCAACTTTTGCAAGCCTTGCCTCCGTATAACGCATTGCGGCAGCACCATCACCATCCATTGAGCCAAAGTTGCCTTGTCCGTCAACAAGGGTCAGGCGCATTGAAAAAGGTTGTGCCATTCTGACCATAGCTTCATAAATTGAGCTGTCACCATGCGGGTGATATTTACCCATCACATCACCAAC
>DPKR01000050.1 GCA_003542415.1 Alphaproteobacteria bacterium
CCTGCTCCAATAAAAAGGCCGCTTTGTGCGGTCATTTTTATTGAAGTTAAGGTTTGTCGGTGAATAAAAAAAACACCTCTCTCTGAGGTGCTTTTTTTAATTAATCGTTGTCAGCCTTATGCTTTGTGTTGCCACGCCAGGCCCAAGCCCAACACGACACCAAAGCCCATAGGATGAAATAGCCGATCCAATAAAGGAAATACAACGCCACAACATAAAGCGCAGCGCCAATGGCAAGGACGGCCAGATCCGCAAACAACGGACTTTTGCCCATAAACCATTCCGGCATAAAGAAGGCCGCAACAATAAGCAAAATAGAGCAACAAAGAAAAGCCACCCTCGCCCATTTTTGCAGACGGGTGTTTTCGAATTTAAGAAACACCAGAGGACGGCCGGAGCGCACTTTCTCTCGAGCTTGCAAAAAAGTCAATACGGCAAGAATCACCGCACTGATAACCAATAAAATGTAAAAAATATTCATAGGCTGTAGATTTAAAATAATAAAACTTCATAACTTTAAGTGAAGATACCATAAACAAAAGCCTCAAAAATGTCAATATCTTATCTTTGAACTTGACTCAAAAGTTAATATATAGTAAACGAGTTAAACCCTATGGAGAATCTGATGTTTTTTAAAAAAGAAAGTAAAATTATAGATCAAGACACCCAAAGCGCTTCTCTCAAAAATGCTTTCGACAACAAGTTTGAGGAGCTTAACTTAGGTCGTCGAATGGTTTGGTTTGATGAGCCGATTAAAACAATCAAAAAAGGCTCAGAAACATTCCACGTTTCTAATGCTTCATTTTTTAGTGCAACATCAGACAAAAAAAGCAAAGCTTACACACATACACACGTGTTTTTGGTTGAGAAAGACGGCAAATTTTCCGAAATGTTGTTCATGTCAGTAGCGACCCCCTTTCTTGAAGGTTGGCAAAAAAAACAAAAAATTGAAGCCGTTTTAAACAATGAACACACATCACTTCCGACCACCGTGGATATTTTTGATGTTTATGATTTGCGTTTTCATTTAAGAAACAATAAAAAAGCAAAACAATTTATGGATGACTTTATTCTTGTTAGCCAAGAAGCGCGCAAACATTATAAGCTTTATGAAAAGCAACAAGTGTATCGCCAAAAACAAGCATCTTTGCTTTCAAGAAAAGTCTTTGGCAGGCATAGAGATTAATGGAAAGCGCAAAAAAAGCTCCACGAAACAAAACTTTAAGTTTGAGCGATAAAGATGCTTTAAACTTCAAAAAAAATTTGCTTTGCTTAAAAGACCTTGAAAACGGCGCGGATATCACAAACAAAACAATCAATGCCGATTTACTCAAAGCCTTAAAATATCTGCCGGACGGCTTTGCCGATTTAATCATTATTGATCCGCCGTATAACCTCACAAAAGATTTCGGCGGCAATACCTTCACAAAAATGAGCAACAAAAAATATGAAGCTTATTTAAAAACATGGTTTCCTGCTGTTTGCAAAAAGCTCAAACCAAACGGCTCCCTTTATATGTGCGGTGATTTTAAATGTACATCAGCCCTTGAACGTGCGATGGAAAAAGAGCTCACCGTCTTAAACCGCATCACATGGCAACGCGAAAAAGGAAGAGGCGCCGCAAACAACTGGAAAAACGGCATGGAAGATATATGGTTCGGCGTTAAAAACCCAAAAGAATATTATTTTAACATCAAAGCCGTGATGATGCGCCGCAGGGTTTTTGCCCCCTATAAAGAAGGCGGTGTCCCCAAAGACTGGAAAGAAACGCCTGACGGCAACTTTAGAGACACCTGCCCCTCAAACTTTTGGGACGATATTTCCATTCCATTTTGGTCGATGAAAGAAAACACCCCACACCCAACGCAAAAGCCTGAAAAACTTTATGCCAAACTCATTTTGGCCTCTTCAAAAAAAGGCGATGTTGTTTTTGATCCGTTTTTGGGAAGCGGCACGGCAAGCGTTGTCGCCAAAAAATTGGGGCGCAAATATGTGGGCATTGAATTAAACGAAGAATATGCCTTAATGGCTGAAAAGCGTTTGAAAGACGCTTCAAAAGACAAAACCATTCAAGGCTACAACGACGGCGTTTTTTGGGAACGCAACACATTAATAATGCAAAAAAAGAAATAAAAAAAGAAGGTGTGTCATAAAAAAATGACAAACCTTCTTTTCGAGATCTTTCTTTTAAGGGCTTCTAAAATGACTAAGCTGTGGCTTAAATCCCTTGTGTACTCGCACTATATATAATCAGTGCCTCAAATTCGGTATCACCCTTATGCTACAAAATCTCTGTATGTCAAAGAACTAATAATTTTCATAATTAACGTATTTTCTTGTTTTATATCTTTTTTGATCAAAAGAGTCAAGTTCAAAACGAAACGAAAAAATATTTTTCTTGCTTCTTGACAACGCTTTTTTCAAACACTACCTAATCATTAGTTTGAAATTTAATTAAAGGACAGTATCAATGAAAATTAAACCTTTACATGATCGCGTTTTAGTCAAACGCATTGAAGATTTAGAAAAAACAGCCGGCGGCATCATCATTCCTGACACGGCAAAAGAAAAACCATCTGAAGGCATTGTTGAAGCGGCAGGCAATGGGCGCATCACCCCAGACGGCAAACTTGCGCCGATGACAGTCAAAGCTGGTGACCGCGTTTTGTTTGGCAAATATGCCGGAACAGAAGTCAAGGTCGACGGCGAGCCGAGACTCATTATCAGAGAAGAAGATATTTTAGCAATTGTAGAATAAAAAGAAAGGATATAAAAAATGGCTGCAAAAGATATAGAATTTGGCACGGACGCACGCACAAAAATGCTCAAAGGCGTTGAAAAACTCGCCAAAACAGTTAAAGTAACTTTAGGCCCTAAAGGTCGAAATGTGATGCTTGATAAATCTTATGGCGCACCGAAAATTACCAAAGACGGTGTTTCGGTTGCAAAAGAAATTGAGCTTGCTGACAAATTTGAAAACATGGGCGCACAACTTGTTAAAGAAGTTGCTCAAAAAACAGCTGACAAAGCAGGTGACGGCACAACAACGGCAACCGTTTTGGCCGAAGCCATCATCACCGAAGGCTCTAAAGCTGTTGCCGCCGGTATGAACCCGATGGATTTGAAACGTGGTATTGATATGGCCGTCACAGCTGTTGTTGAAGATGTGAAATCCCGCTCAAAAGAAATCAAAACATCTGAAGAAATCGCTCAGGTCGGCACTATTTCGGCCAACGGCGACACCTCAATCGGCGAATACTTATCAAAGGCAATGGAAAAAGTCGGCAACGAAGGTGTGATCACCGTTGAAGATGCCAAAGGTTTGGAAACAGAGCTCGATGTTGTTGAAGGTATGCAATTTGACAGAGGTTTCTTATCACCCTACTTTATGACCAATGCCGAAAAGATGAACTGCGAATATGACAATCCGTATATTCTGTTTTATGATCAAAAAATTTCAAGCTTGCAACCGATGTTGCCTGTTTTGGAAGCCGTTGTTCAATCGGGCCGTCCGCTTCTTATCATTGCAGAAGACATTGAGGGCGAGGCTTTAGCAACATTGGTTGTCAACCGTATTCGCGGCGGCTTAAAAGTTTGCGCCGTTAAAGCGCCGGGCTTTGGTGACAGAAGAAAAGAAATGCTCAAAGATATGGCTGTTTTAACAGGCGGACAAGTGATTTCCGAAGAGCTTGGTATGAAGATTGAAAATGTCACACTTGATATGCTTGGCACGGCCAAACGCATTGAAGTCACAAAAGATGACACAACAATCATTGACGGCGCGGGCAACAAAGAAGACATCAAGGCAAGAACAACTCAAATCAAAAAAGAAATTGAAGCCACAAAGTCTGATTATGACCGTGAAAAACTTCAAGAACGTTTGGGCAAACTCTCTGGCGGCGTTGCTGTTTTGCGCGTTGGCGGTGCAAGCGAAGTTGAAGTGAAAGAGAAAAAAGACCGCATTGATGATGCCTTAAATGCCACACGTGC
>DPKR01000092.1 GCA_003542415.1 Alphaproteobacteria bacterium
GATATGCAGGTGGCTGAAGATATGGTGCGCTTTTGTGTAAAACACGTGATGGACCATTGCGCAGATGATTTGGAGCTGTTTGAAAAATTTGTTGATCCGACCTTAAAGCAAACGCTTGAAAATATTGCACACAATGATTTTGCAAGAGTAAGCTACGAAGAGGCTATTGAACTGATGAAAAAATCAGGCAAAAAATTTGAATATGCGCCGGAATACGGCATTGATATGCAAACGGAACACGAGCGCTTTTTGGCGGAAGTTTATTTTAAAAAGCCTGTTATCGTGTATAACTATCCAAAAGAAATTAAGGCATTTTATATGCGCTTGAATGATGACGGAAAAACCGTTGCGGCAATGGATGTTTTGGTGCCGAGAATTGGAGAACTCATCGGCGGATCTCAACGCGAAGAAAGGTATGATGTTTTGACCTCACGCATTAAAGAGCTTGGTATGCGCATTGAAGATTATGAATGGTATTTGGATTCGCGCAAATACGGTTCTGTTCCACACGCGGGATTCGGCTTAGGCTTTGAGCGGATGATGATGCTCATCACCGGTATTTCAAATATTCGTGATGTGATACCTTTCCCGAGAACGCCGAAGTCGGTCAATTTTTAAGGAGAAATGATTTGAGAGCATTTTGGTTGTTCGCATTGTTTTTTGTTTGTGCGTTTGAAGCAAATGCGCAGAGTGATTCTTTTACAACACAAAAGGAAGAACTCGGGCGGGTTGAAACAATTCAAAAGCCGGAATGCTCAGACAAAGATTTTGAAAGAAAAATTAGGGAAACGGTGAACAATTTTTTTGAGAAAAGCCCGGCAGATTCAACGATGGCAAAACGCGAAAAAGTGCTGAAATTAAAAAAATTGCACGATTTTCAAGCAGTATCAGCCATAGGTTTTATGCCTGAAACAGATTATGCCACGGCAAATGCTTTAATTTCAATCAAAATTAATGAACGCATCAAAGAAGAAGATATTATTCTTTGTAAGCAAGATGTCAAAAAGGGAAAAGCGATTTATGTTATTGCGCATCCTTATCTTGACAACTTTAAGGGGTATATTATCAACTTAGATGAAAAAAATTCAGATTATGATGCGCTCTCTTTTATTTATCCATGAAAGTAGAATATGAGTGAGAATAAAAGCTTAGTTGTTGTCAACAATCAAAGAAATCTCCCCGTTGTTATTGAAGATAACGGGCTTGCTGCTTATTTGGAACAAATCAAAAAATTTCCGGTTTTGACGGAAGAAGAAGAAAATGCGCTCATCAATGATTTTGTGAATAACGGCAATTTGGAGGCTGCACAAAAACTGATTACCTCGCATTTAAGGTTGGCGGCAAAAATTGCTTTGACATATAAACGCTATGGTCTGCCGATGCAGGATATGATCTCGGAAGCAAATATCGGTTTGATGCAGGCGGTCAAAAAGTTTGATCCGAACAAGAAAGTTCGTTTGGCAACTTATGCGCTTTGGTGGATTAAGGCTGCAATTCATGATTATATTTTGCGTTCGTGGTCGCTTGTGAAAATCGGCACCGTTGCGGCGCAAAAGAAACTGTTTTATAACCTCGGGAGGCTGAAAGCTCGCTTGGGTATTTATGAAAACAGGGAATTGGAGCCGAATGAAGTCAAACAAATTGCACACGAACTCGTTGTTGATGAAAAAGACGTTATTGAAATGAACAGACGTATCGGGGGGGATAAATCGCTCAACACACCGATATATGGCGATGATGACGAACAAAAAGAAGGCATTGATATGCTCACCGATTCAAGAGAAAATATAGAGGGCAAACTTGCAAACAAAGAAGAAGCTTTAATGCGCCGCAAAATTTTGCTCAGTTGTTTGGGCGAGCTTAGCGAGCGCGAGCAATTTATTATCAAAAACCATGTATTGACTGATTCGCCTTTAACACTTGATGAAATCGGTGAAAAATTTGATATCAGCCGCGAACGTGTGCGGCAAATTGAAAAACGTGCACTTGAAAAATTGAGTGCTTCGGTCAAAGCAAAGATTGCAGCATAAAAATGAGTGATTCTATTTATGAAAAAACGATTCGCGAGCTCTCAAAGGGCGGGATTGACAGCCCGCGCTTGGAAGCAAGATTGTTGATTGCGGATATTTTAAAAATCAGTGCAAATGAAATCGGTATTTCAACACAATTGTCAAAAGATCTTGAATCGAAACTTGAAGAAAACATCATCCAAAGAATAGCCGGCAAACCGCTTGATAAAATTGTAGGACATAAAGGATTTTACAAGTTTGAATTTAAGGTTTCTGAAGATGTTTTATCACCGCGTCCCGAAACGGAAATTTTGGTTGAAAACGCACTGAAAATCATTAAAGAAAATGAATTTAAAAAAGTGGTGGATTTAGGGCTTGGTTCGGGGTGTATTTTGCTTTCGCTTTTAAAAGAAATTAAAGATTTACAAGGCATTGGCGCAGACGCTTCAAGCAAAGCTTTGGAAATTGCCAAAGAAAACGCTAAAGCACTTGGGGTTGATCAAAGGTGCCTGTTTTTAAACAAAAGTTGGTTTGATGAAGATTTTTTTGAAGTTTTAGGTAAAGATTTTGACATGATTGTTTCAAACCCGCCGTATATCAAAACAGACGATATAAAAACACTTGATGTCGGGGTTCAAAAATATGATCCGAAAATAGCTCTTGACGGTGGGGCAGACGGTTTAAAAGACTATCTGAAAATAGCAGAAATAGCACCAAAAATTTTGAAAAAAGCCGGATACATTTTGCTTGAAGTCGGATCAGGGCAGGCTTTAGATGTGCAAAAGATTTTTGAACAAAACGATTTGACACACATCTCAACGCTCAAAGACTATGCCGGCATTGAACGTGTTGTTGTTTTGAAAAGATAAATTTTAAGCGTTTTTGAGCATTTGTTCAAAGGTTGATCGAGCCGTTGCAATTTCGAAACGGTCAAGCGTTCTGTCAGAGGGAATTTCAACATCTAAAACAAGGTTGACAAGGTTGATGAGGAGTTTTTCTTCCAAAAGTGCAAAATAATCTTCATCTTCAGGGATTTCGGGCAAATACAAAAGCTCTAAAAAAGTTTCTTGCTTAGAAGCTTTAACAATATCTTTTTTCAAAGTTTCGGTTTGAGCTTGTAAAAACTGACCATTATCATCGGTGACTTTTAAAGACATCACAACCTTGTAATAAGGCTCAAAACGAGGGGAAGCCAAAACTTTAAGGCCATTTAAATCAGTCATTTCAAAAGGATCAAAACTCTGAAATTCATCAAGTTTTAATTTGTTATCATACAAAGCCAAATCCGTTGAACGCAGCTTTTCTTGTTTTTTTGGCTCAAACATCAAGGTCTTCCTTATCAAATATTTTTTTTAAAATCTGAACTGATTTTATTTTTATTTAACTTTTATGTATTAAATCTAATCTATATTTGTTAAAAAATTGTAATTTTTTTTAAGGATACAACAAATGAGCAAAAGTGCAATAGAAATTTTTGATAACACACTCGTGCCGATGGTGATTGAACAAACCTCGCGCGGAGAAAGGTCTTTTGATATTTTTTCAAGGCTCTTGAAAGAACGTATTATTTTTTTAACAGGAGAGGTCAACGATGAAGTCTCTTCCCTTGTGTGTGCTCAGCTCTTGTTTTTGGAATCGGAAGATCCGAAAAAAGATATTTTCCTTTATATCAATTCACCGGGCGGGGTGATTACATCCGGTATGGCAATGTATGACACAATGCAATATATTTCATGCGATGTAGCAACACTTTGTATCGGACAGGCTTGTTCGATGGGTTCGTTTTTGCTTGCGGGCGGTGCTAAAGGCAAGCGCTTTTCGCTTCCGAATTCACAAATTATGATTCATCAGCCTTCAGGCG
>DPKR01000003.1 GCA_003542415.1 Alphaproteobacteria bacterium
GCATTGCTTTCTGACTTGAGCTCAGCCATCACCGGTGAAGTTGTTCATGTGGATGCCGGGTATCATCAAACTGCAATGTTTAATATTGATAAGGCAAAAGAACTTGCCGCCGTTTTGGAGGAATTTTAATGATTAAAATATCTGCATACATTGTGACCTTAAACGAAGAAGCACGTTTAGACAGGACCTTAAAAGCCGTTTCAAAAATTGCTGATGAGATTATTGTTGTTGACAGCGGCAGCACAGACAAAACAAAAGAAATTGCTTTGAAAAACAAGGCTCAATTTATCTTTCATAAATGGAAGAACATATCTTCTCAAAAGAATTTTGCGCAAAATAAATGCAAAAATGATTGGGTTATATCGCTTGATTCAGATGAAGTTCTCTCAGATGATTTGATTGCTGAAATAAAAGAAATCAAAAAAAATCCGACAGCAGATGCTTATAAGGTAAAAATTTGCGATATTTTGCCCGGTGATAAAAAGCCGAGATTGCTTGCAAAAACATACAATCAAGTTCGCTTATATAACCGCAAAAAAGCCAATATGCCGGATGATTTAACGCATGATCGTGTTGTATTAGGTGATAATTGTTCTGTTTTGCAACTCAAATCGAAGATTTGGCATTATTCTTATGTTTCGCTCACACAGCTTTGGTTTAAGCTCAATATGTATACAGATGAGCTTGTGCAAGTGGCCTTGAAGAAAAACAAAAAATATTCGAAACTTCGCTTATACACCGAAATGCCGCGTCAGTTTTTGTTTTATTACTTTATACGCCGCTACTGTATGTATGGCACATGCGGATTTTGGATGGCAACATCTTATGCTTATTTCAGATTTTTGAAAATTGCCAAATGGTTTGAATGGCAAGCCTTGCATAAGAAATAAATCAAAAGCCCTCGTTTGAGGGCTTTTTTTTAAAACCAGCTGATAAAATATCCGCAGGCATCCCAAATCACTTTGATAAACAAAATTGCAATAACGGATAAAATAACCAGGCGGACAACCTTTGCACCGTTTTTCATCGCAATGCCGGCGCCAAAATAATGCCCCGCCATGCTAAAAACTGCTGCTGCCAAACCGAGCGGAATAAGCACAGCACCATTTAATAAAAACACAACAAGGGAAGATCCTGTTGCAATCAAGTTCACCACTTTTGCATTTCCTTCTGCGGTTAAGATATTCATTTTTGCCAAACTTACATATACCAAAATTAAGAATGTGCCTGAACCGGGGCCATAAAAGCCATCGTAGATACCCAATAAAAATGTTGATATACCGACAATTATGTATTGTTTTGTGCGTGAAATGACTTGGCTGTTTTTAGGCTCTAAATCTTTTTTAAGTAAAACATAAATCGCAATTAGCGGCAACAAAATGAGTAAGATAATTTTAAAAACGGCATCATCTAAAAAAAGCGCAACCTGAGCACCGGCAATTGCGCCAAAAAAGGCTGTCACAACCCCGATCACCGAAAGCTCGTAATCGTAATAATTATGTTTCCAATAACGCGCCGTTGAAACAATTGTGCCGAGGGTTGACGAAAGTTTATTTGTGCCGACAGCCATGTGCGCCGGAAGGCCTGCAATTAAATAAGCGGGGAGGGATATTAATCCGCCGCCGCCACCGATTGCGTCAATAAATTCCGCCAAGAACACTAACGGGCAAACAATTAAAAACATAGATAGTGTGAGTTCCATAAAACTTCTCCATGATATAAATGATAAAAGCTTAAAACATATTGCTTTTAAAAATTGACTTTTTATAATGCTTTTTATGATAGATAAAGATGAAATTGTCAAGTTGCTTAAAACAAATGATGAACAAGCACTTTTTAAAAAAGCCGATTTTGTGCGCAAACAATATGTCGGGGATGAGGTATATTTGCGCGGACTTATTGAGTTTTCAAACATATGCCGCAACAACTGTCTTTATTGCGGCATCAGAAAAGGCAATTCAAAAGCAATTCGCTACCATATGAACGAAGATGAACTGATTGATATGGCGCACAAGGCAGCTGATATCGGTTTTAAAACCATTGTTTTGCAATCCGGTGAAGATATGTATTATAATAAAGACCGTATGTGCCGGATTATTGAAGCGATCAAAAAGTTTGATGTTGCCATAACATTGAGTATCGGCGAAAGAACATATGCTGAATATAAAGCCTTTCGCGAGGCGGGTGCAGACCGCTATTTGATGCGCATTGAAACAACAGATAAAAATCTTTATCACAAACTTGATCCTGAGATGAGTTGGGATAGGCGTCATGAATGTTTAATGGCAATTAAAGAACTCGGTTATGAGCTCGGATCCGGCATTATGGTAGGACTTCCCGAACAGACAATCGAATCGATTGCCGATGATTTGCTTTATTTAAAAAATATCAATGTTGATATGGCAGGAATAGGTCCTTTTATTCCTCATCAACAAACTCCCCTTAAAAACGAAAAGGGCGGAAGTTTGAGTTTAGCGCTTCGCACGATGGCCGTTATGCGCCTTTTAATGCCCGATATCAATATTCCGGCAACTACGGCTATGGAGAGTTTACATCCCAAAGGGCGAATAATGGCGCTTCAAGCAGGTGCAAATGTTGTTATGCCAAATGTCACAGAAGGGGAATACCGCAAATTTTATGAGCTCTATCCGGGCAAAATTTGTGTTGACGAACAGCCCTTACAGTGCAAAACCTGTATTGGAATAAAAATTCAAAGCATCGGACGAAAAGTCGGTATGGGATATGGCGGACATAACGGCAAATTACCGATTAAGCCTCAAGAGAATTAATATAGGCTTTAATGATCGGTACATCCGCAGGTGAAAATTCATATTTCAAAAGCTCTTTGGGATATACCCACAAAACTTGTTCATGTTCACAAATTTTCGGAATATCAAAACTTTTTGTTTCAGCAAAGAAAGCGTTAATTACAAAGCTCCCAAAATCATAGTCATATGCTTTTTGCATAAAAAGGGAACCGACTTTGACTTCAAGTCCCATTTCTTCCATCAGCTCACGTTTCAAACAATCTTGCAACGTTTCGCCTTGTTCGAGTTTTCCGCCCGGCAACTCCCAAAGAAATTCCAAATCTTTTCCTTTTTTGCGTTGCCCAATCAAAATTTTGCCGGCATGTAAAATGATGCCGGCAGCAATTTGTTTTTGAACCATTTATTTTTCTTTCTTTCCCGGTTTGACGTATGCAATGGCTGAGTGTTCATCACAATATGTTTGTCCGGCACGAACTTTTCTGCCGCAAAAACAAAAATTATCATCTTTCGGATCGCCTATCGGCCAACGACATGTGTGACTGTCAAGCTCGCTTAGTTTGATGCATGTGTTTTTATGAACCTTAACTTCAGGAGCGGTCGTGACAACCTTCTGTGGCTTTGCTGGTTTAACATTCTCTTTTGCAATCTGTTTTGAAGATTTTGTTTCTTTTTCTATCACATCAACATTTTCAGAATCAATTTCTTCTTCCTTCTTTTTAATGGGGGAGGGACGAGCTGTCAGATTTAGGCGATGAACCTTGCCGACAATTGAGTTTTTTGACACTCCGAGTTCTTTTGCAATTTCGTTGGTTGTTAAACCTCTTTTCCACATTTGTTTTAAACTGTCAATCATTTCAGTGGTCCAGGCCATGTTTTCCTCCATTAAAAAAAATGAAATAATCTTTTTTTTACTTTAATCTAAGATTTTTATGAAGTCTAGAGTTAATTTTTCAAAATATCACTTTTTTTTCTGTTTTTTATATGTTATCTTTAAAGCAAAATTTGGAATTAAAAAAATGAAAAAATATATTTTAACGCTTTTGTTTTTGCTTTTTAGTTTTTCTGCAAAATCTGAAATACCTGACTTTTCAAAATATTTCGAGGTCGATCTGGATGCACCGCTCCCTGATTTGGAAAAACTCAAAGAAGAATATATTGCTCAAAGTCAAATTTATGAACCTCGTTATGTTGTGAGCTGGGATATGGGGCCGACTTTTGATCGTATTTGGCGCGAGGTTATTACGGCTTATGGCACAAGCGAAAAGCGCATACGTTCTGCAGGCGAAGAAGATTTAACGGATATGATTGCGAGTTTGCCCAAAGAATTTTATCCTTATATTGGTCCTCTTTTGCACTCTGTTCCCGGAATTCCGGAAAAAATATTGAATATGCCGGGTATCAAAGAAACAAAGAATAAATTTCCGGAACGTATTGCACCGCAGCTTCAAGGAATTGAAGATTTGGAGTTTTTATCTCCCTATCTTTATATTCTTCTGATGCCGGAAATGTGGCCCAATAACAACAAGCCGATTGAAACACCAAAGAAAAGAAGGGCGAAAATTCCTCAAACACCATATAATCCTGATTTTTACGCAAATGTTTTCAACAGTGTTCCCAAAGGAGGTTTCGGAGGGGCAAATACCAGAGGTGAACGCCCTCTTGAGGACAAACTCAGAACCTTAAAAGTCACAAAAACATCTCCTTTAACAACAGCTGATATTGTTGCTTTCACAAACACTTTAGACGGGGTTTTTGCTTTTGCGACTTTTGATAACAAATTTAAAGTTGTTCAAGCAAGCTTTTTGCTTGATTATTATGAAGCAAAAAACGGAACGGCACTTGATATGAACAGCTTGAAGGATATTGTTAATCCTTGCCAGAGATTGGCGCTTAAAATTAAATGGGCCGGGCTTGAAACAGAGTTTTCGAAAAATATTGCCAAAGAAGGATTTAACCTCAAAGATTGGGCTTTGACTTGCGATAAAACAATCAAGGCCTACCGCACAATTTTGGTTTCAGACGGAAAGCTCGCTTCATTGCGGCTGTACAGAAAAGGTGTTTATAATGCCTATATGCAATCTCTGGCACCAAAATGGCGTGACAGACAATTTGCAACCATGCAAGGGGTTCTTAAAATGTATGAAACGAATCGCAACGATGTTATTGAAGCTTTGAAAAACGAACACATCATCCAAGAGAAATTAAAACCCTTCGGACCTCTTATGCTTACATCACCGCTCAGCTATTAAAAATATTTGAAAAAAAGTGTTGCATTTTAAAAAGAGAATCGTTATAAGTTTAGCAATGGAAATTTGACTTAATTTTTAAAAGGTTAAAAACATGGCTCGTGTTACAGTAGAAGATTGTATTGAAAAATTGCCGAATCGTTATGAACTCTTGATGGTTGCAGCTCAGCGCGCAAAAGATATTGAACAAGGTTCTCCCATCCGTGTTGAACGTGATAATGATAAAAACACTGTTGTTGCTTTGCGCGAAATTGCTGAAGACAAAGTCAGCATTGAAGATTTACAAAAATCGCTCGTTTTGAATTTGCAAAAATATGTTGAAGTTGAAGAACCGGAAGAAGAAGAAATTGAAATTGTTGCCGCCGAAAAAGAGCTTGCTGATTTGGATGCTCAATTTGATACATCTATGCTTCTTGATGATAACTTGGATGACGGTATGCAAATCAGAGACGAAGGTTCAGATTCACTTGATGATTTAGATGATACGGATTTTTCAGATGAAGCCATTGAAGATGAAGCATCAGGCGCTGATGATTTTTCCGATGAAAGTGATGAATTTTAAGATTATCTAAATCTTTTTTATCTAAATTAATAGCAGAAATTTTCAATTCTGCTATTTTTTTATACCGATAAAAAGGAACAAAATGTTAAGACAGTACGAACTGGTTGATTTGGTTAAATCTTATGATCCCGAGGCTGATGAAGATGCGTTGAACAGAGCCTATGTTTTTGCTATGAAAAAACACAGCGGGCAGTTCAGAACCTCCGGCGATCCGTATTATTCTCATCCCATTGAGGTTGCCGGCATATTAACAAAATTCAGATTAGATTGTGCCTCAATTATTGCAGGGCTTTTGCACGACACGGTTGAAGATACGGACACCACAATTGAAGAAGTTCGCAAATTATTCGGTGATCAGGTTGCCTCACTTGTTGATGGTTTAACAAAACTCGCAACCATCGAGCAAAAATCCGGCAGCAGCAAACAAGCAGAAAACTTTAGAAAATTGTTGCTAGCTATGTCTGATGATATCAGAGTCTTGCTTATCAAACTTGCCGACAGGTTGCATAATATGCGCACATTGCATTATTGTCCTGAAGACAAACGCGCACGTATTGCCAAAGAAACTCTTGATATATATGCACCTCTTGCTGAACGTATCGGTATGCAGGAAGTTAAAGATGAATTAGAAGAAATTGCTTTTGCCGAGCTTTATAAAGAAGCTCATGATTCCATCATAGCGCGATTAAACTTTTTGCGCGAACAAGACAGTGATATTATTCCGAAAATTATCGAAACACTTGAAAAAGACATGGAAGAAAACGGTATTGAAGCAACCGTGACCGGCCGAGAAAAAGCGCCGTATTCTATTTGGCGCAAGATGCAACAGAAAAATGCTTCCTTTGAACAATTGTCAGATATTATGGCCTTTCGCATTTGTGTTGAAGATATTGCCTCCTGCTATCAGGCTCTTGGCGTTATTCACAGCAAATATCATATGGTTCCGCGCCGTTTTAAAGATTATATTTCAACCCCGAAACCAAACGGATATCAATCCATCCACACGGGTGTGATAGGCCCTGAAGATACACGTATTGAAGTTCAAATTCGCACATATCAGATGCATGAAATTGCCGAAAAAGGTGTGGCTGCACACTGGGCTTATAAACAAGGCCAAAAAGCCGAAGGTATGAACTTTAGATGGATCAGAGAGCTTCTTGAAATTTTGGAGCAAGCTGATAATCCTGAAGAATTTTTAGAGAACACAAAACTTGAAATGTATAATGATCAGGTTTTCTGCTTTACACCGAAAGGCGATTTGATTGGTCTTCCGCGCGGCTCAACACCTGTCGATTTTGCTTATGCCGTTCACTCAAGGGTGGGTGATACTTGCGTCGGAGCAAAAGTCAACGGTGAAATTGCACCGCTTCGAACGGTTTTGCAAAATGGTGATCAGGTTGATATTTTAACATCAAAGGCTCAACACCCTTCAACAGAATGGGAGCGTTTTGTTGTGACCGGCAAGGCTAAAGCGGCTATCAGACGCTATGTTCGCGCAACAAAACGCGAACAGTTTGTCAATTTGGGTAAAGAAATATTAGAACGTTTGTTTAAAGGCGAAAATCTTGAATTTTCGGATAAGGTTCTTGTTAATGTTATGCCCAATTTTGCAGCTGAAACAATTGAAGATATTTTTGCGAAAGTGGGCGAGGGGCTTATCACCGGCTGGGATGTTTTAAGAGCAGTCTATCCGGCCTATAAACAATCTAAAATTGAAAAGATGGTCGAAACCATCAAAGCACCTCTTTTTAAGAAAAAGAAAAAATCTGATCCGCTTAAAATCAAAGGTTTAATCGACAACATGGCTGTTTCTTTCGGAAAATGTTGCCATCCGTTGCCCGGAGATAAAATTGTCGGCATTGTCACAACAGGCAAAGGAGTGACTGTCCATAAAACAGATTGTAATGTTTTAGAAAAGTTTACCGATCAACCCGAACGTTGGCTTGATATTGATTGGGGCGAAGATGCCGTATCCGAAGTGCACACCGCACGCATTAAAGTTATGCTTGCAAATGAACCCGGAGCATTGGGAGATTTATCTAACCTGATTGCCAAAGAAGGGGCAAACATTTCAAACTTAAACATTGCAAACAGAATGCCGAGTTATTTTGAGCTTTTGCTTGATATAGAAGTCAAAGATGTTGAACACCTTAATCATATTATTGCCAACCTTAAATCAACAAAAGTTGTTCTCTCCATTTCAAGAGCAACAGAATAAAAAAAAGCCTTGCAAACCAGCAAGGCTTTTTTAGCTAAAGATTTATTTTTCAATTTCTGACAAAACTTCTTTGGCGTATGCCCTTAAATCAGGATTTTGAAGCAAACTTAATTTGATATTTGCTTTTGCTAAATCTTTATTTGTGCCGCAATCAAAGCGCGTTGAATGGCAGAGAACTCCGGTTAATTTTTCGCCTCTTTGAACGGCTAAATTGATTGCATCCGTCAAATTGATTTCGCCATTTGTGCCTTTTCTGACTTCAGGGAGCAAATCCATCACAACATTTGGCAGAATATACGGCCCCATACTTGCAAAATTTGAAGGCACATCTTCCAGCGCAGGCTTTTCAACCAACCCATTTGCATAAACAACATCACCATCTCGCATAGCACCGATTAACGCACCATAGCGCACCATTTCTTCTCGCGGGAACTCCATAATATTTTCAACGACACCGCCTGTTTTTTCATAAACATCGCAAAGTTCTTTTAAGACACATGGTCCGTCCAAGTTGATATAAACATCATCCGGCCACATCACAATAAAATTGCGTTTGCCAACAATTTCTTTTGCCATCAAAATGGCATGTCCGTTGCCAAGCGGCTTGTCTTGAAGCGCAAAAGAAAATTTCATGCCTTGAGGGATAATATCTTCTAGGGTTTTAAGCAAATCCAGCTTATTTTTTTCTCTCAAATGATTTTCTAAAAACGGGTAGGGTGCGTAATATTGCTCAAACAAATGTTTGCAGGACTGGTCACTGTATATAAAGACAATTTCCTTAATGCCGATTTCACGGCAACAATCAACCGCGTATTGAATAATCGGCAGATTGTTCAATGTTAAAAAGCCTTTATGTAAAACTTTTGTGGCTGGCAAGTTGCGTGTTGATAAACCCGCAACAGGCAAAATACAAACTTCCGGTTTTTGAAACATATTAAGAACTCCTAAAAAATAATTATTATGCTTTATATATAACAAATTTCTTTTCAATAAGCAAGTTCAAATATTATTTGACAATAAAGATAAAATATGAGATACTTTGAAATGGATGCGGAATTTTTTTTGCATCAAGTGCTTTGATAAGCGCGGAGTTGTGAGAAGCTTTTTATAGCGTGCAGTGGCGGATAACACTGCAAAACCAACCGGAAACACTTTTAGGCTAAGATATAAATGATAATCAAAAGCGCACCATAACAAAGTGCGCTTTTTTTTTTAATATCTTCTTCTTGAAGTTGTTTTTCTTCGCGTGGTTTGGTATGTGCGGCGTTTGGTTGTTTTTGTTAAGTTGTCCGCAATGGTATCAAACAACGCACCGCTTTTGTCTTGTGTCTTTGAACTCACAAAAACACCGACCAGCAAGAGCCAAATCCATTTCAAAAACTTTTTCTTTTCTGTTTTGGAGAGCCAGCCCCAAACACCTTTAATCCATGAAAGCAAGAAAAACTCTTTTTTCTTTTCTGTTTTTTTGCCGTCTTTGGTGATGACGATTTTTTCTTCTTCAACTGTCGGAACTTTCTTTTTCAAAACAGGTGCAACTTTTGCACGATAAGGTTTTAAGATTTCTTCGATACCTTCCGTTGAAATATAGGCGCCGTGTATGCGCGACAGTTCCCCGTTGCCGGCTAAAAACAGAGCATCGCCGCGCCCGACCAAATCTTCAGCGCCGGTGGTGTCTAAAATGGTTTTAGAATCAACGCCTGATGCTGTCTTGAAAGCCATACGGGAAGGGAAGTTTGCCTTGATTGAACCGGTAACAACATCAACAGACGGACGTTGGGTCGCAAGCACCAAATGGATGCCTGCCGCCCTTGCTTTTTGCGCTAAAATCTGAATTTTCTTTTCAACCGTTTTATCTGACAACACTAAATCCGAGAACTCATCAACAATGGTCACAATATATTGCATATTGCCTTCTTTTTCATTATATTCCCCAATATTTTTCGTCAGACTTTTTTCAAAGAGTTCATA
>DPKR01000083.1 GCA_003542415.1 Alphaproteobacteria bacterium
AAAAAATCCCTCAAGGATAACATCACCTTGAGGGATAATGTGTTCTACCATATTATGGCAGATTTAGATCTACTTCTTCCATTAGGCTGTCTTCAAATTGAACTGTGCAATTTGTCATGCTCGCCGGTTTGTAGCAACCTGATTTTTTGCAACAGCTTTCGCCCATGGCACCTTCACACGCTTCTTTTGTATCAAATGAACTATACCCATTACAAGAGCTCCCTGAAGAACCACCACTGGTGCTGCTACATGCAGGGGTTTGTCCGATATTGCTACCGGTCTCATTTTCGTCATTAACATAAGCTAGAGCACCCGAGCTACTAATCTCACGGCCACAGTTAGCTGAAGCACTTCCAAATTCATAAGATACACTGATTTGAGTGCTGCATTGAGAATTCCACTGCTGCGAAATATAAGTGTCCCCATACAGAAAATTAGCTAAACATTGAGCATAGCCTGTCGTGCCCGTCACTACAAGATCATTAGAAATCGGTTTTTCTGTCAGTATGCAGCTATCATTATAAGAGCCGTATTTACTTGTTTCACAACTATTGCTTCTGCACGAAGAACAGTCTTTACAACTTCTTAAAGTCTTGCCTAAGAGATCGGCATACCCTTTAATTGTATTATATTTTTCAGTCGTGCAATAAGGAACATAGCAGCCTGATGAATTTTGAATACAGGTTTCACCGCTCTTCAAAATACTTGAGTTTGCAGTCTTACATGTTGCAGCATCTGTAAATTCGCATTTTGGAGCAACATTATCAGCAAAACAAATAAAGCATGTGCTGTGATTCGGAACGCTCAAAACTCTCTCGCATGATTCAGAACAAGTATTATTGCAAGCCTGAGCAGTCTTACAATCATCAGGATCGATATTTAACTCACAAAGAGTTATTCTGTTCAAATCCATAAAATCTGAATATGTTGCACTATAGCCAGGAGCACAAGAGTTAATTTCTACACAGGTTTGGTTTGCATATTCATGCAAGTCACACAAACCAACCCCTATTGCAGCATTGCATGAAAATATGCTTGTAAACTGCCCGCTTCTTGTGCATCCCGCCCTGCAGTCATAATGGCATGTTGTTTGCGAAGCATCCAAATCAGTATAAGAAACATTATAGCAAAATTGCCCGACTTCTCTCGTATCTGAATACCCTAATTGCGTAAAGCAACTTTGCGGCACAAAGCATCCGTTGACTTTTGCTGAATCCGGGCAATAGGCACCTTCCGGACAAAAATCATAAAGACCGTGCGTTTCATCGCAATTACCTGTGGTCACTGCCTCTATCGAGCAGAAGTAAGAATCACCAAACGGACATTTGATTTTAGAAAGCGAGCCACACTGCGAGGCAGAGTATGAAAAACCGATTGCATCGCAATCCGGCACAGATTCACAGTTTGCAGAGGCCAGAGCTGAGAGAGGAGACAGCGCTAAAGCCCCTATAAGTGTTAGTTTATAAAAAATTTTGTTTTTCATTAAAATATCTCCAAAAAGTTAAAAGAGGTTAAGGATTAAGGGGTTAAAAACTAAAGTTTAAGAGCCGTGGAGCGCCTCATAAGTCCAAGCCGAAGCCGGTCCGTAGCTCGTTCCTGAAAAGTCTATATAACAAGTGTCATCATAGATATAACCTGCGCTACACCTATCCGGCCAAGCACTCACCGGACCATAGTTGTCACCTAAAGTGTCGACATAGTTCGTGCCTGTCGGAACTTCATCAGAAGAACAAACAGCTTCTTCACAGCAAATATTTTCACCATTGATTTCTCCGTTGGCATACCAACCGCAGCCACACGTTGAGCCTTCTCCTGCCACAGCCGGCATCGTGCATTGTTTTGCCGTGCAAAGACCGCAACCGCTCGTTTGGATTTCGGTCCAATTCCAACCATCTTCGCCATTCGTTTTTGCAAAGCAAGCTTCTTGACTAATAGCAAGTGTTTCATTGCATTGTCCAAGCTCAACGCAAATCTTCGGATTGCCGTCTTGTATAAAATCTTTAGGCGTTCCTGTAATAAAGTATTGCAAATCTGCTGAGCCGACTTCCACCCAACCGGTTGCACAGCCCGTTGTTTTCACACAACCGTTCACAGCCGCATCACAAGTAGCACCTGCCGGACATGTTTCGTAGAAACCTAAGTTTTGATTACACACACATTGATAAAGCGTTTGCCCCAACAATGCACCGTTCGTCACATTCGTGTTAATCACCTTGCGCTGACCACAATCTCCATCATTCCGGCCATAGCCGCTCGGTGCAACCGAGCAATAATAAGAAATCGTTTCAGATCCGGCATAACCGCCTGAAGAATACCAACATGTCTCTGTAGCGCCATGCTCTGCCGGCAGATTCTGACACGTATTGTTCACATAAGGATAATCATGTGAAACATGATTCTTGGCACATGTCGAAATTTCACAAGAAGCGGTACTCGTATTATATCTGTAACCCTCTGCACATAACGGTTCAACATAAAGAATTCCGGAATACGAACAATAGTTACAAGAACCATTTGATCCGACTGCTGCTTGGCAATCACTCATTTTACCAAAAAGTGGCTCTGTACCATTTGCATGGCACTCCTCCGGCAATGAACATTTATGACAGCCGGTTGTTGCTGAGCTGTTTGTGCAAAGTTCTTTATTTTCAATGGTGTCAATATACCCTGCCGCACATGCCCCGCTCTGCAACCTTACACCACCTGAAGTAAAATCAGAACACTGTTTGCATCCGTGGCATTCACCACAAGTCCAGCGAGCAACTGTTACCGTATTTTCAAGCGTAAATCCGTTCGAACATGTATACGAATCACCGGTTTGATAACCATGTTTACCTGCTGCGCAACCTGTCGGAACCAAACACCTCACATCACCACTCTGATGAAAAGAAGATTTAAATATATCACCATAGTTGTTTGAATTCCATGTTGTTTGAGCAACAGAACCTCCTACTTTGCAACCTGTGACCTCATAACAAGTTCTTGAAGCAATCCCATTATTGATATTAAATGTGTTTGCCGTTGAGCTTAATGCAAAGATTGTTCCGGCAGCCTCCGTTGTCAAATAGCCATCGGCGCAACCTGTCGGATAAAAACATCCGTCTTGCCATATACCAGCGGCGCCTGCCGGAGCTTCAGCATAAGCCCCTGCTGCATTATCACAACTCAACACACATGATTGTCCATCATCAGATTTTGCATAATTTGTATCGCATGTAAAATCAGAATAATGTACGACATCACCCGTTTGGCAAGAAGCTGTTCTTGTCACGCAAGACGCGCCCGAAAGTTGTCCGTGTTCGGGCTTGTTGGTATAGTCATAATCATAGCCTTCACAAATTACCTCAGTACAAAGCGTTCCGGCGCAATAACCGCTTTCAACAAGCTGACAAGTCTTATCTGTGGTGTAACATGTTTGTGCATTTGTAGCAGCTCCTAGTTTATATGTGCGCAAATTAATCAATGTTGTCGCATAAATCGGTGTTTGAATATTTTCACCCAATACATTTTCATAGCCTGAAATACAGCAGTTTTCACCATTTTGATAATATACCCCGCTCTCAGAATCTTGAGGTGCATTTTCGTAAGCGCTCAAACAAGCCGGATACCAACGAACAAACTTTGTTCCGTTTGAATTTTCAACACAAGCATGGCAATCTGCCATCAGATAATTATTGAATGCGACCTTGTCTGAAATTGATGCAATACAAGCGCTTGCTGTTGCATACAAATCGTTTGAAGTCACTGTTGCACAATCGGCCGGTGTAAAGTTTTGATAGCAATAAGCCCCTGTTCCTGTTCGGCTAACGCTGTCATATGTATAGTCATCAGAACATGAAGCAACAGTGCTTCGAACATATTCGTACTGTTTGGCTTTTGCATCAACGTTCTCTGCAGAATAAGCTGCCCCATTTTCACAAAAATCACTCAAACATTCATAGCAAAAAGACCCATAAACCGTTTCATGTCCGGATTTGAGTGTACAAACATATCCGGCAACTTCTTTTGCCGAAACTTCTGATTGATGTACTAAAGTTCCTTCACAAGTATCTGATATACAGTTATAACAAGCCGAACCGGCCCCCGTACGTCCAACAAGATTACAAACATATCCGCTCAATTCTCTTTGTTCTTTTTCAGTATCGGTCAGTTTTTCACCGGCGGAGCAAATTGTATCGTCGAAATAACAAGTTCTGCCACAATGCTCGATACTGACTTCCGAGACCGTATCTGTCAACCATGAAACATAACCGTTAAAATAGCTCACGGGAATTTCCGTTCCGCAATAAGCGGAATCGTTCAAAACTTCACTTGCATTTGTTGACTTATTCACAAAACCGCAAAATTCAGAACAAGCCTTAGATGTTGTCTCAAAGCAATTCAAAGTCCCCGTTGTTGTTTCCACTGTGTGTGGCACACAATTCTCACATTCCGAATCACATAAGGAGGCATACCCATATGGATGAGCGCACGTATTCGGTTTTGCCCCGTCACCATTGTCATAACATTTTGAAGAAACCTTTGTGCACTTTCCGCCGGCATCCTTCTCGTAGCATGTATCGCAAACACATTCTGTGCCATTAAAAGTGCCATGTCCGCAACCTTCCACTAAAACGCAACCGTTACCGTAATCATAATATCCTTCGGCACATATGTTGCAAGATGCCCCGGTATAACCGGTCGAGCAAGAACATATAAGTCCAGATGCCCCGCACTGTAATGTTCCGTGGTTACCACAAGAGAATTCTGCATAACATGTTCCATCACAATTTCTATATCCGCTGTCACACTCACTGCATGTTGTGCCCTTATATCCCGTATAACACGAGCAACTCCAACCAGATTCTGTACACACTGCTCGACCATGTGCACAAGTTGCCTCTTCTTGACACATACCTTTGCAAGTTGCATATCCTTCATCACATGATGTGCACGATGCACCGCTATAACCCGCCTTGCATTTTGTAACCTTATGATAAGTGATACCGCAAGCTTCACATGTTTCTGTCTTCTCTGCATTTTCAGGTTTTTCCGTCAAAGTGTATGAACAAACGGCATAATTTCTTTCACAACCTTCATATGACCTCCCGTCACAGCAAGCGCTAACACCTTGCCCACCTTCTCCGATATTTTGTGAATCCCAAGGACAAATTGACGACGTTTCGCCGCAAAGACACCTGTAACACGCATATCCGGATTTTGTCGAACCTTCAAGAAACTCACCTAGTCCGGAACACGACGTCACATTTGAATATCCGCTTGCACATCCGTTTATTTTATAAAGCAAAGTTCCACCCTTTTTGCAAACGGCATAATTATGCACATTGTCCGTATAGGTATTATCATCAACTTTCGTCAGTCCCGTCTTTGCACTGTAACCACTACAAGAAGCCTCAACGCATGCACACCCGCTCACCGTATAGCCCTCAGCACAAGAAGTTGCACAATACTGATATTTATCACAAGACTTAATAATCTCTTTTCCTGTCACAACGCTTGGAATTGCCTCTTGAGAAGCAACCGTGATATATCCCTCCCTTGAAGCACAATTTTCGCAATCGTAGCATTGTTTGGAAACGCCAGATATTTTCACACTATGTTTCGTCAGATTATATCCTTCAGCACATTGAGAGGAAGAAGCAAATAAGTGCCATGTTTGCCCGATATCTTCACCCCATAACTCACAGGTTTTTGCCTCACAAGAATAACATCCGCTATGTTCAGCAGATGATTGTGCAACATAACCGTCCGATTCGTTGCATCCTGATGATGAAGACTGCAATCCATAGTCATCACAAGTTTTCTGCACACATGACTTTCCGTCAGAAGCAGGCTTATAACCTTCCTCGCAAGCCGTGACCTTCAAATATGTGTGACCGCACGCAGAACAAGATGATGTTGATACCGCATGTTCTATTGAATCAGTCTCCACACCATCACATGAAGATTTTTTGTGGCACTCTTGATAAGAAGTTCCATCACAGCAAACGCCAAATCCCTCCCCACTGTCTCCGATATTTTCAGCATTATATGGACAAAGCGTTTCGGGCTTACATTGACAAACCTTACACTCCTGAGAACCGACATATTCACCCGTTGTTGTGATTGAAACACCGATTTGACTTGCATATCCATATATTGAAACGCAGTCTGAAAGAGAAATCCCCGCCTGCCCTTGCGAACAAGTTCTTTCGATACAGCGTCCGCAATACTTATCGCCATAAAAATGGTTTTTATCGTAATCAAAACTATAACCAACCATATTCGGACAATCACTCAAACTTTGATATGCCTGATTATATCCCTCTGGACAAGCCTTTGGTTCGCATAGACCGCAGTATCTGTCACCGGCCATCATTGTGTCTTGTGAATAAGTCCAAGCCTTAGCCACCGTCCAATCCTCGTTTGACAATTTAGGACAATTGTCAACATTTTGATAAGTTTCGTTATATGGAGAAACACATTTTAAACTGTTGCAAAAACCACAAACATCGTCTCCGCTGAAACCACCTCTCTCATAGGTATAACCAAGCTCATTTGGACAAGCCTCGACCTTAGCTTCAAAGCCGAGCGGACAAGCTTTGGGAATACAGCGACTACAAGCTGTATTACCGCTTCTGCCCTTCTTTTCAAAAATCCACCCCTCTGGATGTGCCTTATCTTCACACCCCGTTGCACCCGTTGCCGTATATAAAATATCCGTGTAATTTGTTGGTGCGGGGCAAGCTGTCGGTTCACATGTGTTTTCTGTTTTGGTATAGTTTTCAGCACATGTAAAACCAGTTATAATCGTTTCCCGCTCGCCACAACTCATACAAACCTCAGATGTAGGAATAACACCGGGATCGCTCGGCAGCATAGATGACATATCTCTGTCTGCACAAGTCCGAACACACTCTGTCCATGTGCCATCACCGCATCTTACACCGCCTAATATCCCCTCACCTTTATTAGTGTTATCATATAAACAAATGCTTTTATCAACTTCATCACAGTCATAACATGACAAACCATGAAATTTTGCTTTATAACACAAATAGCCTTCTGCTCTTTTAGCTGTTGCCTCATCTTCTGTAACATAGCCACCCATATCGCAAGTAAAGCTTTTGCACCATATATAATTTTCATCAAACGGGCATGTAATATATCCCTCCGGACAAAACCTATCAGCAGAATATCCCAATTCTTCACATGTCGGCAATGTCCCTTTTCGATCCATACAAGAATCGCCACACACTTCATCATACGCAAAACTAGCTGGCGCAAAAAGCACTAAAGCTAAAAACAGAATCTTTTTCATTGAAGCCTCAAAAAATATTTAACTATACCTAAAGGGTAGTATACATTGAAAAATTGAGCTAATCAATGTTTTTTTTGTTAAATATTTATGACACGCGAAATTTTTCAGAAACATATTGATTCTGCTCTTTAAAAAAGGTCAAAATGAGATGTTTAAAACCCCAAAGAATCTTGAGTATATTTTAACGTGTCAAAATCTTATAGATTTCATCTTTGGTTGTTGCTTTTCTAAGCTTTGAGCATATCGCTTTATTATGCATTGCCTTTGACAAGGTTGCAAGCGCCTCCAAATGGTCTGCTCCACTATTTTCGGGTGAAACAAGCATAAAAACAAGATCAACCCCTGTTCCGTCAACTGCATTAAAATCCACAGGCGAGGCAAGCTTTGTAAAATATGCTTTCACTCTTTTAGCCCCCTCTATCCGCGCATGAGGAAAAGCAATCCCTCCACCGTAGGCTGTCGAACCTAAGTTCTCACGTTCAAGCATAGCGTCTTCAACCAAATGCACGTCTATATTCTCATGATGTGCAAGCTTTGCACTCATTTCTTCAATCACTTCGCGTTTATTGTCTGCTTTAATTGAAGTGATAATTGTGTTCTGAGATAAAATATCAGAAATTTTCATTAATCTTATCCTCTAAAATGTTAAACCTTAGGCTCTACCAACCCGATAAAATAATCAAAATAGAAATGGACTATAAGACATTTTATTTCAGAAGGCAATACTTTTCATTTATTTTTTTAAATACACGAAACAAATTTTTGCTTTTTAAACCCATTTATACACGATTTGAACATAAAAAGAAAAAAATATAAAACATTAAAAATCAATATATTAAACTTTTTTTTCATCTTTTTATGGATTATTTTTGAAAAAAAGCTTGTCATCTTTGCATAAATCTGATAATGCTTTTCTCAAGACTTGAAATGAAGTCTGAAATTTGTTTTAATTTTATTTGAGGTTTAAATACATGACTGATACCGCAAATCGCGTTAAAAAGATTGTCGCAGAACACCTTGGTGTTGAAGAATCTAAAGTTACAGAAAGCGCCAGCTTCATTGATGATTTAGGTGCTGATAGCTTGGATACTGTTGAGCTCGTTATGGCTTTTGAAGAAGAATTCGGTTGCGAAATTCCTGATGACGCTGCTGAAAAAATCTTAACAGTGAAAGATGCGATTGATTATCTTTCAAAGAATGCGTAAGTCTTGTGGCTTAAGTTAAAACTAAAAACTCGCTGTGTTCAAGCGAGTTTTTGCGCTATTATAACAACAAAATTGAGGTTCAAATGAAAAGAGTTGTCATCACGGGTATGGGCATCGTTTCGCCTTTAGGTGTTGGCGTGGAACACAACTGGAAGCGCCTGATTGCAGGTGATTCAGGTATTGTCAAAATCACAGACATAGACTTAAAAGACATTCCCGTCACAATTGCCGGCCGGGTACCTTGGGGTGAAAACGACGGCGAATTTAACATCAACAATGTTCTTCCCGTCAAAGACCAAAAGAAAAACGACACCTTCATTGTCTACGGCTTAGCTGCAGGCCAAGAAGCCATAAAAGACAGCGGTTTTATCCCTCAAACCGAGCAAGAAAAGGAACGCTATGGCGTTATGTTCGGCTCAGGCATTGGTGGTTTGCAAACCATATATAACAGCGCAATCGCTTTCAATGAACAGGGCATGCGTTGTGTTTCACCGTTTTTCATTCCCTCTGTTTTGATCAACCTTATCTCGGGGCAGCTTTCTATACAATTTGGTTTGAAAGGCCCGAATGAAGCTTGCGTTTCCGCTTGTTCAACGGGTGCACACGCCATCGGCGAGGCTTTTGAAATCATCAACCGCGGCGATGCCGATGTGATGCTTGCGGGCTCTGCCGAAGCAGCCATCAATGTTTTAGGCATCGGCGGATTTGCGCGTATGCGTGCCTTGACTTCAAGCTTTAATGACGAGCCGCAAAAAGCCTCACGCCCGTGGGATAAAAACCGTTCAGGTTTTGTAATGGGTGAAGGCGCAGGTGCTCTCGTTTTGGAAGAGCTTGAACATGCCTTAAAACGCGGCGCCAAAATCTATGCTGAAGTTGTCGGATATGGTGCTTCAGGCGATGCATACCACATCACCACCCCCTCCGGCGAAGGAGCAAGGCGCTCAATGCAAATGGCGGTCAACAAAGCTTTTGAGCGCGGTGTCAAGTTAGAAGATATCGGCTACATCAACGCACATGGCACATCAACCCCCGCGGGCGATGTCGGCGAAGCCTTAGCCGTTAAAGAAGTTTTTGGCGAATATGTGAAAAACGTTTCCATGTCGTCTACAAAATCTTCCATCGGACACTTGCTTGGCGCGGCAGGCTCGGTTGAGGCTGTTTATACAGCCCTTGCCATCCGCGATCAAATTTGTCCGGCAACGCTCAATCTAGAAGATCCGGAAGACGATATTAAAGATATGGATTTGGTCCCCTTAAAACCGAAAAAACGTGAAATTAAGGCAGCTATGTCTAATTCATTCGGATTTGGCGGCACAAACGCAACACTTATTTTGAAAAAATATGAATAGATGAAAAAACTTTTCGCGCTGATATTGATTGTTTTAGCAATCGGCAGTTTTGCCGCATACAAATATATCGATTCGGCGCTTTTTTCACCGCTTGACTATCAATCACCGATTGTTTTTGAACTCGAAAAGGGCTCATCGGCACAATCTGTTGCAACAGAGCTTGCTCAAAAAAAACTTTCTCCGCATCCGCTTTTTGCACGTTTTGCCATGCGCTTTTTAGGATTCGACAAACACCTCAAAGCAGGCGAATATTTGCTTGAACCTCAAATGTCTTTGAAAGATATTTTACAAAAACTCACCTCCGGTAAAGTAATGATGCATCAACTCACGATTCCCGAAGGCTTAACAACTGCTAAAATTCTCGAAATCATCGACCAAAATGAATTTTTATCGGGAAAAATCCCCGAAAACATTTCAGAAGGCGGCTTATTGCCCGAAACATATTCTTTTGCCAAAGGCGAATTAAAAGAAAACATCATAAAAAAAGCAAAAGAAGATATGCAAAAAGCGTTAAAACAAGCTTGGCAAACAAAAGCAGAAAACCTACCCTTGAAAAACGAAAACGAGCTCCTTATTTTAGCCTCCATTATTGAAAAAGAAACGGGTGTCAATGCCGAACGAGGAAAAGTCGCCTCCGTTTTCATCAACCGCTTAAATATTGATATGCCGCTTCAAACAGACCCGACTGTGATTTATGCCTTGACGCTTGGAAAATCTGATTTAGGACGCTCCTTAAAACGCAAAGATTTAGAAACGAACAGCCCTTATAACACATATATCAATAAAGGCCTGCCCCCAACACCGATTTGCAATCCGGGATTAAAAGCAATTCAAGCTGCGGCACACCCCGAAGCAACCTCTTACCTTTATTTTGTTGCCGATGGAAACGGTGGCCACCGCTTTGGCAAAACGCTTGCCGAACATAATGCAAATATCAGATTGTGGCTGAAGAAATAGTCTACCGATATTTTTTCGAAAACGCAAAAAAGCCGACAGTGATTAAAGCTGTGAGAACAAGACCGATTAAAACCGAAACATTTAAGTCTTGCCGCAGCATCAGCTCCGAATAGCCGAGATATGTGCCGCAAACAGAGGTGATGAACATTGCGGGCAATAAGGCCATCAAATAAAAACGACCTTTTCTCTTCAAATAAAGCGCCCCAATCCAAAGCATAATGGTCGCAAGCATCTGATTCGTAAAACCAAAATAAAGCCAGATTTTGTTCAAATCGATAAATGCAAGCGTCATTGCGCAAGCAAAAATCAGCACACTCAAAATCAGACGATTCGCAATTTTTTGCTGTTTGATTTTGAAAAAGTCCGCAAGTGATAAACGCGCTGAGCGCAACGCCGTGTCGCCTGATGTTATGGCAAGCAAAACTATAGAGCTGACCGTTAAGATTTTGCCATATTTTCCGAGCAACCCTTCTGAAATGAGCGAAACAACTTTTCCTGCGTTGCCCGATGGCCCCAACGCTTCATTCAAGCCCTCTGTTCCGTGAAAAAAGGCAATCGAAAGTGTTGCCCACACAAGCGCAACAATACCTTCCAAAATCATAGCGCCGTAAAAAATCGGTCGCCCGTATTTTTCGTTTGTCAAACATCTTGACATCATCGGTGATTGGGTTGCGTGAAAACCGCTCAAAGCCCCACACGCAATCGTGATAAACATCAGAGGAAAAATCGGCTTTCCTGTCGGATTTTGATTTAAGGTCGTCAAATCAGGATAAAACTCATATCCCCCCATAAAAAGTGCAGCAATAAGCAAAACGGTTGCAAGCAAAAGCATCGCCGCAAAAAACGGATAAAACTTGCCAACAATCTTATCAATCGGCAACATCGTTGCTAAAAAGTAATAAGCAAAAATAATCAAGAGCCACCAAACAAAATCCATTCCGATTAAATTTGAGAGCATCATCGCAGGTGTTTTTGCAAAAATAGACCCGATAATTAAGAGCAAAATAACAAGCACGGTCAAAAAGAAGATACAAAACTTTTTGCCTAAGAAAATTTCAACAAAATATGAGAGTGTTCGCCCTTTATAACGCATTGAAATCATACCGGATAAATAGTCATGCACACCGCCTGCAAAAATCGAACCCAAAACAATCCAAAGCAAGCAAACAGGCCCGTAAAGCGCGCCCAAAATTGCCCCGAAAACAGGGCCTAAACCCGCAATATTTAAGAACTGAATCAAAAACACACGCATTGGTGAAAGAGGCATATAATCCACCCCGTCGGTATAAATAACGGCAGGCGTCTTATGATCTATCCGAATATCAAAAACTTTCTCAACAATCACACCATAAATAAAATAACCCAAAACAAGCAAAAAAGCAGAAATCAAAAAAAGTCCCATCGCCCAAAGTCCGTTTATAAATATTTCAAAATCCAAAAGCTACCGATGAGTAAAATCAAAAACAACACCGACAGCCAACCTAAGTTTTTTTCAATAAAAGTTTTCATCGGCGCGCCATATTTTTTAAGAAGCCACGCCACAACAAAAAATCGCCCGCCACGCGCCAAAACGGAAGCAATCGTAAAGACCACCAAGTCAAGATGCACTGCCCCCGATGCAATTGTGATAATTTTATACGGAAACGGCGTTAATCCCGCGCCAAAAACAATCCATGCTCCGTATTCATGATAGTAATTTTCAAAGGTCTGAAACTTTTCTAAGTAACCGTAAAAATTTAAAAGCGGCTCAGCAATCAATTCAAAGAAAAACACACCGATGGCGTACCCGAAATAGCCGCCCACAACAGAAGCAAAAGTTGCAAGCCCTGCAATCTTCCAAGCCTTTGACGGCGTTGCTAAAATCATCGGGATGAGCATAATATCGGGCGGAATCGGGAAAAACGAGCTCTCAGCAAATGCGACGGCAAAAAGCGCCATCATTGCCCCTTTGCCCTCTGAAAGCTCTAACATCTTGTCATAAATTTTGCGTATAAACTTCATTTTCTTCCTCTTGGGCAACTATAAGAAGAAGATATTAAAAAGTCAATAAGGCAAATTATTTATAGCGCAATTTAAAAGTGTTTCCCGTTGGCTTGGAAAGCTTTGATGCTTCTTCAACAGTGTAAATACGTTTTAACTCATATTCTTTACCATTATAATAATCCATTAAATTTTTATATCTTTTGCCATCAAAAATATACCGTCCGTTATCTATTTGATAGATTTGAAGCATTTGCGCAATCTGTTCGGCTGTTTTACTGGAGTGCAGAAGTCCGTCTTCACATACTGGTTTGTTTGTTTCGGAACAATACATTGTGCTTTTAAATCCTCCGAACGCATCTTCTTTAAATTCAATAACGGAATTTGGAATAATAATGTCTTTTATTTTAGGAGAAACAGCAAATGCACTTCTGCCGATGGTTGTTATGCCATCTGATAATGTTACATTTTCAAGATTTGGCATATCTTGAAAAGCGCGATGTCCGACAGATGTTAGTCCATTTATCACCACATTTTTAATTTGAGAGGCAAAATTATGCCATGGTCTTTCGGCTTGATAAGTCAATTTGTTCATCCCAACCGCTCCATCAGGACCGAAATCTTTCATCGGGCCGCTTCCTGTAATGGTTAAAGTCTTTGTTGTTTCATCGTAGCTCCAATGGCAGTCATCACCACATGTTAAACTTTCACTTTCTTGTGCAACAACAGAAAAAGTTGACAAGATTAAAACTAAAATAATTTTTTTCATGCTTATAACTCCTTATAAAAAATCCATTTTGAATAACTCAAAATGGAGGAGCTACAAGAACTGTAAGAACGCAGTTAGGTTTATTTGAAAATCTTATTCACCTACTCCCCCTTGTGGTGGAGTTGTGTTCTTAAAGTGTCTTGTAAACACTGCAACCATTTTGGCTACATTTTCATTGTGTCATAAACAAACTTAAAAATCAAGATTTAAAAAACAGAAAGTAAAAAATGTATAAAATTAAGCAAAACTTCGCAGAATGTATCAATACCAACTCTTATAAAAAATTCGGAGAACGAGGTAAATGATAAGAAAACACCTTGTATAAAAACGCGGAGAATAGGTTAGATAAGTTCAAAAGAAAGACGAAAGTACCGCAGTGTACAAAGAAGTACATGAGGACACTTTCGTTCTGAACTTTTGGGCTTAGATGACCCATTATACGCGTTTTTAAGAGATTTTGCCGTGGCAATGTTTGTATTTCTTCCCACTCCCGCAGGGACACAAATCATTGCGCGCAACTTTGCCCCATGTTGACGGATTATTCGGATCAATCGGACCTGTTTCATTTTTAAAAGGCTGAGGGGCATCTTCCTGCTTTTCACCTGTCAAAACATTTTCCGGCGCTTCATGGACGGCGCTCGTCTTCATATTCTGTGCACGTTCTTCGGCTTGACGTGCTTTTTCATCAGAATTTGCCTTAATGAGTGTGCGACAAGTGACAACCGTGACCTGTTCTTTTAAAACATCTAACAAATCCGAGAACATATTGAATGCCTCTTTTTTATATTCGTTCAAAGGATCTTTTTGCCCATACGCACGCAAAACAATTGTATGGCGCATTTGATCCAAGGTTGCAATATGCTCTTTCCATAAAAAGTCAAGTGTTTGCAAGAGAATGCTTTTATCAACCATTTTAACAATATCTTCAGGCACACTGGCATTCTTTTCTTTAAGATCTTTTTCAACCTCAGCCAAGATTTTTTCCTTCATATCTTCGGCAGATAACCCGTCTTCGTTTGCCCAGTTCACAACAGGAATGACAAAGCCCGTTGTTTTGGCAAGCTCTTGTTGCAAAGCCTCAGTCTGCCACTGACTTTTATCCGAGCCATACGGCAAGAAATTATCAACAAGTTTGCCCAAACATTCTTCGCGCATCTCAAACACGCTTTCGGAAACATCATCCGTTTCCATCAGCTTTTTGCGCTCGGCATAAATGACCTTGCGTTGTTCGTTCATCACATCGTCGTATTTTAAAAGGTTTTTACGGATATCAAAGTT
>DPKR01000048.1 GCA_003542415.1 Alphaproteobacteria bacterium
GTGATGTTATCCTTGAGGGATTTTTTCATCGTGCTAAAAATAACACCGCCTTTTAAGGCGGTGTTATTGTTTTGTTATCAAAAAGTTTAGAACAAAGGCATACCTTTATCCATTTTAATTTTTTGCTGTTCCATAATGGTTGAAAGATTGAGTTTGCCATTGCGGAGCATGCTTCGAACCTGGCAACCGGCACTCAGATCAGGGTTTGCAAAAACGTATGTGACGCTGATGCGTTTCGGCGCGCCTGATAAGATTTGGTGCAGGCAGCCCAAAAAGCCGTTTGCCACCAATTCATAGGCCATTTCTTCCGAAATACCTGATGATGCGGCGTATTTGACAAGAGAGTTGATAGAGTCTGAAACGTTGTTTGCGTGAATGGTTGACAACACCAAGTGGCCTGATGTGGCTGCACGCAAAGCTTCTGATGCAACGTTCGGATCACGAATCTCACCAAGGTATATATAACGCGGTTTTGAACGCAATGCTGATTTAATACCTTCTTGCCAGATGCCATCCGGCGGTGTGGTTTGTTTGCAAAGACCAAGCTCGCCCGAAGGTGTTAAATATACACCATCAAGCGGCAACTCGATCGGGTCTTCAATGGTGAAGCAATAACCGCCTTTGATTTGCAAATATTCTTGCAACAAAGCAGAAATAGTTGTTGATTTACCGGAACCGGTCGGGCCTGCAAGCAAAATCAAACCTGAGCGTCCTGAAAGAGAGAGCAAATATTTATATAAGCCTTGTGGAAGGCCAAGTGTTTTTAAATCCGGAACGGAAACAGGCATTTTACGAGCGCAGAACTGCGGACCATCACCCGAAATTGTACGTTCAACACGGTAGTGCCTGCCTTTATAGGTCAGCAAATATGAACGGTTTTTACCATCATATGCATCTTCTATTTGGCGCAAAAATTCCGGATAATCCGTGAAGTCAACAACCTTTAAGCCGGCATCGGATTTTGCAGCCCAAGTGTAGCACTTTTTATCAGGTGTGATGTAAACATCTGAAAACGGTACATCGTTAATGTCTTTTAAGTGTTCGCAAGGAATAAGATCCGGCTTTTCGGAGGCTTCTTTTAATTCTGCCATAATTTTTGCCAAGTGCTCTTCTTTGGTCATTATATGCGGTTTTTGCACTTCAATATGCGGCGCTTGCGGGCGCGGTGCAGCTGCCGGTTGCGGCGCTCTTTGAGCTTGAGGAGCCGCTTGAGGTGCCATCTGCGCTTGCGGACGTGGCGGAACCGGTGTTTGTCCCGGAATGTTTGGTGCAGCCGCAGGTTTGTTTTGTGGCATAACGGCATCAATCGGGGCGTTTAATTCGGGTTTGCGCATAGCCGGTCTTTGCGGTGTTTGCGGCGTATTTTCCGGTTTTGATGAGAATAAAGACATTTGAAAAACCTTTCATTGACATTACAAATCTTCTTTTTATAATGCCATGATATTATAAAAAAAATGTTAATTAAATCCCGATTTAAGTTCTAGTCTTTATGTGTCAAAAGGAAATATTTTAATTCATATGGGATTTTTGCTTTTTTATATGTCAGATGCTTTGAAATGTAAGCTTTCCAAACTTCTTTGACGTTTTCCGGCTTTGAATTTTTTTCAGGTAAAATCCAAAGGGAGCCGTAAGCAGATTTGATTTTGCAATGGTTGAGTGTGGCTGTTTTAAAATCAGGTTGTTTAAGCTTTTCAATTAAAATCAAAGTTTTTTCGGCTTCAGGGGAGTAGGGGGTGTTTGCAACGGTTTTGAGCAAATTTGCGAGCAGGCGATATTGTAATTCCGTATCAACAGAAAGCAAAAAAGCAAGCGGGCACGAAAAAGCTCTGTTATTAAAGTTTTTGAAATTGTTTTTGATAAGGCTTTCAATTTTGTTTTCAAAATAGGCACGAGAGGCTTGTAGTCTTTCCATGGTGTTTGCGATTTTGAGCGCTGTAATGCCCGTTTTTTCTTCTAAAATCGGTAAGAATTTGCGCATTTTGACGCGGAGCAAGTTTTCATCATTGTTGGTTTCATCTTCAACCCAACGGATGTGTTTGTTTTGCAAATATGTTTTAAATGTTTCTGGGTTTGTTTTTAAAAACGGCCGCAAGATGAAAATACTTTTATACGGGCTCATTTCTTTCATGCCGCAAAGACCGTCAAGACCACTGCCGCGAGAAAGGCGCATCAAAAATGTTTCAGCCTGATCGTAGAGGTGATGTGCCGTGATAAGGTATTTGATGTTGTTTTTTTTGCACCAGTTTTCAAGCAGATCATAACGCGCTAAGCGGGCTGCTTCTTCAACGCCTGTTTTTGGCTTTTTGCCTTGCCAAACAAGCGTCAAATGTTCGATGCTGTTTTGTTGCATAATGTTGTCAACAAAATCAGCTTCTTTTGAAGATGTCGGGCGCAATTTGTGGTCAACCGTTAAGGCGATGATTTGATAGCCGAGCGGTTTTAATTTTTCAGCGCAAATCAAAACAGAGGCAAGAGAATCGGCTCCGCCGGAAACGCCGATAGCAATTTTTTGTGGCTTAATATTCAGATTTTCAAGAAATTCTTGAAGCATTGTTTAGTTACATCCGAGTTTGGCAGCTTGTGATTTGGCTTTGCCTAAGAGTTCAGAATCTGCTTTCGGAAATTCTGTCGGCACATTTTTTAAGGCTGTGCAAGCTTCTGTTTTTTTGCCGAGTTGCGACATCGAAAGGCCGAGTTTATAAAGGCTGTCTGCTCCTTTGTTGCCGTCTTTATAGTTTTCGTATCCTTTTGCAAAGGCAACGGCAGCTTTGGCATAGTTTTGGTCTTTATAATATACCTCGCCGAGCCAATATTGCGCATTGCCGGCAAGTTTGTCAGAAGCATAATCGCTCAAAATAAGCTGAAAATGTTGTTCCGCGGCAATTAAGTCATTGCCTTTTAAGGCTTCTAAACCTTTTTTATAAAGACTATCGACAGACTCTTGTGTTCGACCTAAATCTTTCAATGTGCCTGAAGTGACAGTATCGCCGACAATGGATTTTGGGGCACCATTGGCAACGCTTGCACCAAATTTCTTTTGATCGGCAATTGATCCGGAAGCGGCGGCAATCGGTTTTCCTTCAATCATATTAAAACGCGTATCAATATCTTTGTTCATGGCAGAGATACGTTCATCCATTTGTTTGATTTTATATTCAAGCTCTTCAAATTTGCCGTTAAGAGAGCGGATAATTTCATCATATTCGCCAAAACTTGCGGCGCCAGTTGATGTGACGGAAACAGCCGAATCGGCTTGATCGCGATAAACTTTACGATTTAAAACAATCAGCTCTTCTTTTAAGGCATCAATTTGGTCTTGAATCCCGACCATTTCTTGCGAATGAGCAGGCAGGACAGATGTTAAAGAAAGCGCAATTACAGATAAAATAAGTGTTTTTTTCATGAATTTCCCCATTATTGCCAATGTTTATATGATCTGTATACACAAAAAAAACGCATTCTTCAAGTAAAGAATGCGTTTTTAAGCTGTTATGCTATAAATTACATTTCGCTTGTGCGAACAACTGTTACAGCACGACGGTTTTGAGCCCAAGCGGCTTCGTTGCTACCCAATACGGCAGGTCTTTCCTTACCATAAGAGATAGTAGAGATGCGGTCAGCATCAACACCGTGAGATACTAAGTATTCTTTAACGGCGTTAGCACGGCGCTCACCCAAAGCCAAGTTGTATTCGCGTGTACCGCGTTCATCACAGTAACCTTGAACGATAACGTTGACTTTGTTATGACGTTTAGCTGTTAACCAGTTAACTTGTGTGTCCAAAACTTCCTGAGCATTGGATGTTAAAGCAGAGCTATCCAAAGCAAAGAACACGCGATCTTCAGCGTTTGCCATGAAATCACGAGCTTCTTTAGCTTCGCATTCGCTACCACCAAACAAACCGCCGTTAGAGCTCAAAGAAGAGCAGCCGGCGAGCATTAAAGCACAAATTAAACTTAAAGTTTTTTTCATATATTTTCTCCATATGGGTTTAATAACATCTCTTCTGCAAGGAATTTGCAAAAGAACTTAATTGCAATACAACTAATACAAGATGCAATTTAAGCGCCAAAAATAAATTTTTCAATAAGAAAAATGAAAATATTCCCAAAAATATGAACAAAAGTTGTATTTTTTTTTATTGCAAAGCTTTGATGTGGGCTTTTTGGGTGTTGATATCAAAATTTGCTTTTAAGCCAAGCTGAGGTGCAATCGAGGCAATGATTTTGCCCGATGTTGGTGCAGCGTTCATACCGGCTGTGCGAAGATTGTATGTTTCAGGGATGCCTTGCGGCTCATCGATAATCACAAGCAACGCATATTTGGGATCAGAAGAGGGAAATGTTGATATAAACGAGTTTGTGACGCGTGATGTTGCATATGCGCCTTTATCTGCTTTATTTGCCGTTCCCGTTTTGCCGCCAACCTCGTATCCGGCCACTTCGGCACGTTTGCCGGAGCCATATAAAACCACATTACGCAGAAGCTGACGCATTTGCTCAGATGTGTGTTCGGAAAGAACACGTTTTGAAACTTTCGGTGTGTCGGATTTTATGAGTGTTGGTGTGTGATATATGCCCCCGTTGACGACAGCCGAAAAAGCAGAGATAATGTGAAGCGGGCTGACGGATATGCCGTGACCGTAAGAAACGGTTGCAACAGTAATCGGGGCCCAGTTCTTTTCGTTCTGATAAAGCGGTTTTGCCTTTTCCGGCAACTCAAAACTTTCTACTTTATCAAAAAATCCGAGATTTTTTAAGAAACTCATTTGTCCTTCTTTGCCGACCTTTTCAGCAATACGCACAGAACCGATGTTTGAAGAATAGGTGAGAATTTCATCAACGGTCAGCCAGCGGTTTTTGGCATGGTCATCATGGATTTTTCGCTTTTGAATAACAATCGGTTTTGTGGCATCAAATTTGTCGGTGACTTTGACTTTGCCGCTTTCTAAACCAAGTGCAGTGTTAAATGTTTTAAACACCGACCCGGGTTCATATGTGCCGAGAGTGATGAAATTGAAGAGCGATTTTTCACCAATCGGAATTTTGATGTTTGGGTTGAAATCGGGCAAGGATACAAGAGCCAAAACTTCGCCGGTGTTGACATTCATCAGAATTGCGGCTGCGCCGGCAGCCTTAAATTTTTCAACAGCGTTTAACAACTCTTCTCTTATGGTATCTTGTATGCCCATATCAACTGTGAGCTCTAAAGGTTTGGACGATTCGGTCAATCGTTTGTGCATAAACTTTTCAATGCCGGCTTGTCCGACATTGTCAACATTTGTGTATCCGAGCACATGGGCAAAAAGGTTGTTGTGCAAATAAACGCGTTTTTCACTTGTTTGAAATTCGAGTGCGGGGATTCCGAGTGCATTGACTTCTGCCTGTTGAGCCGGTGAAAGATCGTGTTTTATCATGGCAAATGATGAACGTTTCTTTGTGAGCTTGGTATAGATATCATCATAGCTTAAATCAGGAAAAATGCGTGAAAGATTTTCGGCGGCATCTTTGGCGTCTTGAATTTTTTTGGGGTTTGCATATAAATTGACTGTGGGTAAAGAAGTTGCAATAATGGAACCATTGCGGTCTAAAACATCTGCTCTTAAAATCGGCGATTTGACGGAAATATCATGCACGGCATATTCTTCATCGGGCAGGCTGATTTTGATGCCGTGAGGCAAGCAGACAACAAAAACACGGACAGCAATAATTAAATAAGCAACAAAGAACACAATAACGGCAAATCCCATGCGATTTTTGCATGTTTGAACAGCCTCAAGATTTGTGCTTTCTTCAAACAAAGGGTTTTCAAAACCATTGTTTTGAGCTTGATTAACATCATAGAAATTATTTGTTTTTCTTGATAACCCTAAAGGTAGCACTTTCTTTGCCTATTAACGTTCCAGTTTGACCATTTGTTTCAAATCTTTTCGGTTGGTTGAGACAACGGCAACAGAAGAAGATTCGTTTTCAAATGGTAACGCAGAATAGTTAATAATTTGTTCAGCTTTGATTTTATTTAATGAAATGTGCTCGTGAGCTAATTTTTTTAAACGCTGAGGTGTGTTTAAAACACCCCATTCAGCCTTTAAGATATGGATATTTCTGACATCGGAGGCGATATTTTGATTGATGCGTGAAAGCTCATGTTCTAAATCATGCACTTGATTTTTTAAGATAAAGCAACCAAAAATAACAAAACAAGTTAAAGTGAACCATAAAGCCGTTAAAGCTGTTTTCGTGTTAATCATTTTGTTCTCCTTTGTTTTTGATTGCAAAACGCAATTTAGCTGAATGTGCGCGGGGGTTTTCAGATATTTCCTTTTCGGTCGGAGTGATGGACTTAGAGGCAAAAGAAAATGTTTTTTGCCTTATTTCCGGATTTTCGGCATAGCGCGAAACATGCGTTTTAGGATTGGTATTGTCTTTGAAAAAGTTTTTGACGATTCGATCTTCGAGCGAGTGAAAATCAACAACAATCAAACGTCCGTTTGGTTTTAAAAGATTGGTTGCGGCTTTAAGCCCCTTTGTTAGCTCATTAAGCTCGTCATTAACAGCAATGCGCAAAGCTTGGAAAGTCCGTGTTGCGGGGTCAGTCTCGCCTGCTTTTTTGTGTATGACAGAATAAATAATTTCGGCTAGCTCAGTTGTTGTTTCAATCGGTTTTTCTTTGCGTGTGTCGATTATTTTTTGCGCAATTTGGCGCGATTTTCTTTCTTCGCCGAACTGATAGAGAATATCTGCCAGTTCCTCTTTTTGATAAGAATTGACAATATCATAAGCGCTTAAGCCCGAACGGGACATGCGCATATCAAGCTTGGCTTCCTTTGAAAAAGAAAATCCGCGCTCAGCGTTATCTATTTGCATGGATGAAACACCAATGTCAAAAACGACACCGTCAACAGGCTCTTGAACCAAATTTTCAAGTTCGGAAAAACATCCGCTTTTAAATTCGAATCGGTTTTGGTATTTTCCTTTTAATTCTTGCACGCGGGGTAAAACGGTCGGGTCTCTGTCAACAGAAATGACTCTGCAATTTGCTTTTTGCAAAATAGCTTCTGTGTATCCGCCATTTCCAAAAGTTGCATCAACATAAACACCGCCATCTTGAACAGCAAGGTTTTCTAAAACTTCAGAAAGCATAACGGGAATATGTCTTTGCTTTGTTGTCATTTCAGGCGCCTTCTCCTGTTTTGTGTGCGTTTAGAACAGGGCGCTTTTTCAAAACTTCTGCTCTGATGCGCGCTTCTTCTTTTGCCCAATTTTCGGGTGACCAAATTTGGAATTTTCTACCTTTGCCGACAAAAACAGCCATATCGGTGATGCCGGCATGGTTTAAAAGTTTTTCGGTTAAAACGATTCGGCCTGTGCTGTCAAAGGTAAAGCGCTTAGCATCGCCGAAAATAAGATTTGTTAGATCATCTTGTGTCTGAGAGAAAAAATCATTCGAATCTTCTATTTCCGTTGCGAGCTTTTCAAGCAAATCTTCAATGCACCCTTCAATACACGGTGAAACGAGGCTGCGATAACAAACAATTTCAGAATTTAATTCTTTGACGATGGCGCGATAATCTGCAGGCAAGGAAACACGGCCTTTGGAATCGACCTTGTTAAAGATGGTATCCATAAAGAGAAATGTTTTTCTCAAAGGTGTGTCTCCATAAATTAATTTGTCTTGTTTATGGTATAGCATGGTAATTCATGGGAATCAATGGGAAATTTTAGGATTTTATTAACTGTTCTTTTTTTGTTCTGTGCAAATACCTCTCTAAACTATTTGTTTGTAAGGCAAAAAAAAATGAAAAAAAATACTCGTTTTGTGAATATGAAATTAAACGCGCTTATTTTTGAAAAATGTTTTAAGCAATTCTGTTGCTTGCTCAGCCAAAACGCCGATTTCGATTTGCGGTTTAAAGTGGCAGGTTTTGCTCTCAAAAAATTTGACACCGCTCACAACGGCACCGCCTTTTTCATCTGGTGCGCCGATAACAAGTTTTTCTATTCTGGCATAAGAAATTGCGGCCGCGCACATCGTGCATGGTTCTAAAGTCACATAAAGCGAGGTATTCCAAAGGCGCTTTGCTGAGAGTTTTTTGCAGGCTTTTTGAATGATGCTGATTTCGGCATGGGCGGTGGGGTCGTTGCCGTGTTCGGTTTTGTTGTGTGCGCGTGCGATGATGTTGCCCGTGTTGTTATCAACCAAGACGGCGCCGACAGGGACTTCATCTTTCTTGAAAGCCTTTTGAGCTTCTTTTAAGGCAAGAGCCATATAATCTTTTGCTTGCATAAATAACCTTTGCATTTTGTTTTAATCTACAGTATAGTAGCTGCGAATTGATAAAGGATAAGTTAAAATGGGGCAAAGATTAGCAAAGTTTATGGCGAGAACGGGTTTGTGTTCGCGCAGACAAGCGGAAGAATATATCAGCCAAGAGCGCGTGAGTGTAAATGGCCAAATTATTTCGACACCGGCGTTTAATGTTGAAGGTGATGAAGTTATTTTATTTGATGGTGAAAAATTGCCTCAAATTGAAACGACACGTCTTTGGCTTTATTATAAGCCTGTCGGGCTTGTGACAACCCACAAAGATGAAAAAGGAAGAAAAACCGTTTTTGAAATGTTGCCGCCTTCGATGCCGCGCGTGGTGAGTGTCGGAAGGCTTGATTTGAACTCTGAGGGACTTCTTTTGCTTACAAATAACGGGGCACTCTCGCGTGAGCTCGAATTGCCGCAAAATGCGTGGTCTCGCAGATATCGTGTTCGAGTGCATGGCAAAATCAACGAGGCAAAACTCAAAGAAATTCAAAAAGGAGTGATGGTTGAAGGCATCTCTTATGGTAAGGTCGGTATTGTGATTGATAGCCAAAACGGCACAAACACATGGCTCAGCGTGACCTTAAACGAAGGAAAAAATCGCGAAATTCGAAAATTGATGAAATATGCAGGACTTGAGGTTGCGCGATTGATTAGAGTTTCATATGGTCCGTTTCAGCTCGGTAATTTAAAAGAGGGCGAAGTTAAAGAAATTCCTCAAAAAGTTTTGAAAGAACAACTCGGCGGGCGGTTTGAATTATGAGAATTGTTGCTGGAAAATATCGCGGTAAAAAGCTGATTACCCCTGAAAATATGGATATTCGTCCAACATCAGATCGGGCGCGCGAATCGATTTTTAATATTTTGTATTCGAAATTTGGCGACCTGCAAGGTAAAAAAGTTTTAGATGTTTTTGCCGGTACGGGAGCTTTGGGCTTTGAAGCACTGTCAAGAGGGGCAACTAAAGTTTGCTTTATTGATAAAGATGTAAAACTGGTTCGCCGGAATATGGCTTTGTTTTCGGCCGAAAAAGACAATATCAATATTTTATGTGCAGATGCATGTCAGCTCCCAAAAGCAAAAGAGGGGTATGATTTTGTTTTTTCAGATGCGCCTTATGACAAGGGTTTAAACGAAAAAGCTTTGATGTGTTTGGCACAAAACGGTTTTATTTTGCCGGAGGCAGTGTGTGTGGTTGAAACAAGGCGCAATGAAAATTTGAACCTTCCAGATAAATTTGAAGCATTTGACGAACGTGTCTACGGCATGGCAAAAATTTGGTTTTTTGTTTTTCATCCGTGATTTTTGTCACAAAATGCTTGCAGAACGGAAAAAAATATGATACATTTTAAGTGAAATATAAGCTTTTGCTTGAGAGGAGTTATACATGGCAAAAAACTATATCGAATCACCTGAAGTTGTTTATACAAGAGAAGATTCTCCCGAAAATGTTCGCGCTTTGCTTGAACGTGAACGTTTATCTGGTGGAGATTTGCATGCAATTTCTCAAAAAGAGGAATATTTAAGCAAATATCCGGATGAGTTTTCGGCGCTGTATGCCATTGCAGATAAAGCTAAAGGAACACAAATTGATGGCAAAACGGTTCATATGAACTTTGATGAAGATGAATACCATCGTCCTGCGATTGTTCCGGAATCTGATGATTTAAAAGATCCGGAAAAACAAGTGGTTTTGAAGTGTGATTTGGGAGATGGTTTGAAATTTAGTTTGTCGGCGATGAAATCTCCTGATGAAAGAGCTGATAAAGAAGAGGGCGAAATGCCTAAAATGATGGGGCAGATCAGCTTTGATGACGAAACGGTTAAAAACCTAAATGCCGAAAGGTTAAATCGTATTTTTGAATTTTGCAGTAAGTATGGCTTTTCAACATTTGGCTTAAAACCTGCGATGAATGGCGATGAAATAGATATTGATGCATCGCTTCAAGATTTGCTTGAAAAATATAATGAAACCCAAAAGAAGTTGCAAGAGGAAGAAGCGTATACTTCAGCGCCAAAACCAAGCGAGGATGAAAATGATCCGAGCGGGATGCGTGAAGAAGATTTTCATATGCTTGCTTCAGCAGATGCTCCGAGTGAAGAAGAAACCAAAGAGCCTCAAGCGGAACCTTCGGAGACAATGGCTTTGCCGGAAAATCCTTCTTATGCTGCTGGTTCAAAAGGTGGGGTACCTTTGAAAAAGAAAGAATTGACAGTAGATGATGTAGCAGAAAATATAAGAACATTTTTGCGCAAAGATTTGCACAAGCGCGAAAGACTGTCTTATTGGGAACATTCGAGGATTATTGATGGCAGACAAACATATGTGTTCAGTATTTATCCGACGGAAGATTCTAAAAACTGGGACAAGGACGGTCGGAAAAAAGATGATAAATATGTTGCCACATTTGCAGCCCGCTTATATGTTTCGCAAGATAAAAACGGCAAGTTCTATTTTGGGTATGCCACACCGGATGGAAAACAGTTTGATTCAACTTTGGCAAAACAATTTATGGGTGAGATCAAAAAGACAGGTGTTACACATATCAATTTGCAAAATGTGCCGGCTTGTGACCAAGATACGCTCATGTTTGCTGCGGCAAGCCGTGGCATTGTGCCGACAGGTGTGAATATCACCTCTGCAAAGGCAAAAGAGATTCTTGAAAAAATCGGGAAGCTCACGGCAGAGGAGCAAGCCACATTTAAGAGACGTTTGGCAAATCAAATGCTGGAAAATGCGAAGAACAGTCATAAAGACGCTTTGCCGCCACAATATGGTTTGCCGGATTCGGAATTTGACTTCATTCAAGATTTGAGAGAAAAAGCTGAAGATGATGCTTCCAACATTGCAGCCCTTCCGATGAAACGTAAGTTTAAAAACTTTAAGGATGCCGTTGAAGATAAGGGTCCCGAAGGCTTGTATACTAAAATGAAGAAAACTGCAGAAAAAGGTAAAGCGGATCGTGAAAAGGGTGCGGCAACAATTTGTGGCGCGGCTCATGCGTTTAATGCAGTTTTTGATCTTTACTTTAAGCATTTTGACGAAACACTCGGACAGCGCATTGCTCCGATGATTGAGAGTGGTGAAATTACAAAGCAAGAGGCTATTAAATTAGCACCATTGAGTTCTAAGGTTTTGGGGCAGATGGATTCAAAAGATTTTGCGCTGATATATGATGTTTTATTACCTCGTAAGATTCAACAAACAGAAGCAGATATTCTAGAGGCTTATAGACTTCGTTATGCCGAAAACAGCACGGATACTCGTCCGCCGGCAAATATTTTGCAACAGGATATCTTCCCGAAAGCTAAAGATGCATTGGCTGAGGTTAACGCAAGACTTAAAAGGGATTCTATTCCGGAATTGTACATACCTTTTGAAAATAAGGTTATGTCTTATGCTGTGCCAGAGTATTTGAGGCCGAAGAAGAAAAAAGACGAGACTTCTAAACCCGCTGCGGTACCAACGGCAAGTCGTGAGAGCAGATAATTCGGCAAAATAAAAAAAGCACCTTGAAACAAGGTGCTTTTTTTGTTTGGTTTCGCCTTTAAAGGGGAGACATCATCATAGACATCTGTTTGCCCTCTAATTTAGGCTCCGAATCGACTTTTCCGACAAGATCTAAATCTTCAATAATCTTATCTAAGAGTTCTTTGCCCATATTATTGGCACTCAATTCTCTTCCTTTAAAACGCATTGTGAACTTGACCTTGTCGCCCTGAGATAAAAACTTTTTGGCTTGTTTCAACTTGACTTCGTAGTCGTGTATATCAATCGCAGGCCTTAATTTTAATTCCTTAATGTTAACGACTTTTTGATTTTTCTTAGCTTCGTTTTTGCGTTTTTGAACTTCGTATTTATATTTTCCATAGTCCAAAACCTTGCAAACGGGCGGGTTTGCTTGCGGAGAAATCTCAATCAAATCCAAACCTTCTTCTTCAGCAATTTCTAAAGCTTCTTTGATTGAAACGATGCCTCTGTTTTCACCTTCGGCATCAATTAAACGAACTTGTTTGACTTTTATTTCTTCGTTGATGCGCGGTCCGTCATCATCGCGTACTGGCGCACGGGTATTTTCTGTTGCTATTGGAGCCTCCTAAAAAAATTAATAACAGTCTGTATTCTATTGAAACAAATAATAATTATCAAGAAAAATTACAAAAAAATTATGAACATTTTTTATTTTTTTTCGTTTTATATTGTGTAAGTAAAATTTTTAGATAGAGGAACTGATATGAAAAAACTTCTTTTGACATTATCAATTGTATTTTGTGCAACAACAAATGCAATGGCTGAAACATATTTTGTGATTGATGACAACGGCTATGTCACCGGACAAATGACAACAACAACCACAACAACATATGCAGCGCCGGCTTATGTGACGACACAGCCACAGGTGACAGTTGTGCGCTCATCTCCTGTTGTGCGGAACAGCTACTATTATGATAGTTATTCAACAGGCTCAGCTTTTGCCGCAGGAGTGACAACGGCTGTGATAGGTGCGTTGCTCTTTGATGGTTTTCGTATACATCATCACCACAAAAAACATAAGGCGCCGGCCGTGATACACCATAATCCAGGACATCACAGCGCACATAGGCACAGGAGATAAGATTGTTGCCTTTTGCAAAATGATGTGATTTGACACATGAGCCTAAATATTTTCTAATGGTTTGCGAGAGTTGGTAATTCTTCTCTCGCAAAGTTTTAATTTTATAAAGGATATTGACATGAATAAAATCTTGTTGCTTGCAGGTGTTGCGTGTATGTTTTCACTCAATGCGTCTGCATTTGAATTTAATCCCTATGCAAGCGTTAAAGGAAAGTATGTTTTTTCCAGAAATGAAATTAAGTTGGAAGGAACCACGGAAGGAAAAGCAAAATTAAATGATAATGTTTTGGGAGCAAGTGTTGCTTTAGGCACAATTTGGCCCGTTGAAAACGGAGATTTTCGTTTTGAAGTAGAATATACAAAAAATGCCGATGCCGAAAAGAGCAGAAATGGTGTTAAAGCAAAAATCAAAACACAAGCCGCTTTGCTCAATGTTTATTATGACTTTAATTTGAATTTACCTGTTAATGTCAAACCTTATGTCAGCTTTGGTATGGGGTGGGGGCAATCTGAGTTTGCTTCAAAAAAAGAAAACGGTACATCTGTGCAAATTGGCGCCGGTGCAAGTTATCAGCTTTGTGATCATGTGAGTGTTGATTTAGGGTATCGTTATATGTCTTATGGCGATTTTGAAAAGAAATATCGCGGTCCGGGCACTTATATCGAGGCAGATTATAAACCGCGTGCGCATGAGCTTTTGCTAGGCTTGAGATACGCATTTTAATCTTGTCAGATTGAAAAAAATCGCGTTTTTAAGCGCGATTTTTTTTATTTGTTGAACCCGAATCGTTTATATACTTTTAAATATATATACTGATATACAGCTTGTTTTGAAGAATATTTTTGCTAATATTTATTTGTTTGGTCCTTTAAAGATGTTTGTGCACAAAATAAAATGTCGTATTTTCAATGCATTTTATAAAAATAAAAAATTTTTTAATTTTTTTTAAAAAAGGTGTTGACAA
>DPKR01000125.1:0-5991 GCA_003542415.1 Alphaproteobacteria bacterium
AAAATGGATTTTTTATTTGGAGAAATAAAATGACACAAAAAGCACAAAACCCGCGCGGACGCTTGGAAAACGGCGAGCCGAACCCTGTTGATATTTATGTTGGGGAACGCATTAAAGCAAGAAGAAACATTTTGAATTTAACACAAGAAGAGCTTGCAAAACTTTCGGGATTGACATTTCAACAAATTCAAAAATATGAAAAAGCAATCAATCGTATCGGTGCAAGCAGGCTTTGGGATATGGCACAGGTTTTAGGGGTGTCGGTTGATTTTTTCTTTTCGGATATGCCGTTTGAAATTCAAGCTCAAAGTCCGCGCGCTCAAAAGGGAAAAACCGTTTCTTTGATGACGCCTCCTTTAGACCCGATGCTTTCCACTGAAGCTATTGAGCTTGTTCATTCTTATTTTTATTTGAAAAAATATTACCCAAAAGCTGCCGAATATTTGAAGCTTGCTTTTGATGAGTTCTTAAAACATCCTTATCTGAATAAATAAAAAAACGCGCCTTTTTTTTTGAGACGCGCTTTTTTTATTTTTTAAGAAAAAACTAATCTTTATCTTTTTTAGATTTGTTTTCTTTGTTCTTCTTGACTTCATTTAATTTAGCTTCAGCCTTTTCTTTGCCCTTTTTTGCAGCTTCTATACCTTTGTCGGCAAGCTCTTTTAAATCACCTTTTAAGGCAGGAAGTTTATCGGCAGAGAAAATGACGATAACGGCAATGATAATCAGTAACCATATTAACATTAAGATACTCCTTTGTTTAACTTGAATAAAACCTCTGTTGCATCATAGTTGACACGTTCTTCTTCAAACAGATTGAGTTTAGAATAATAGATTTGTTTAAATAAATCAAGATTTGTTTGTGTGTTGTGTGTTTTTAAAATGTTTTGGATTTTTGAAAAACGTTCAAGCGAAACATCTGTTAAAAAACGTTTGGTTGAAACAACTTCTTGAAGCCCCTTAAAATCTCCCAAACAATAGCATACGGCATCTACACCCGCATCAAGAGAAGTGTTGACGCGCTCAGGTATGCTCCCTTTTAAAGCGTGCATTTCCAAAGCATCGGAAATCAAAAAACCTTGATAGCCGATGAGCCCGCGGATAAGAGTTTGGACACCCTTTTTTGACATGGTGACGGGATATTTCGAATCAACTTTGGGGAGCAAAATATGCGCCGTCATGGCAGCCGGACAATCTTTGTTATATATAAAAGGAGCAAAGTCTTGTTCAAGAGTTTGAACGGAAAAATCAAGGACCGGAAGATTTAAATGAGGGTCTGTGTTTGCGCGGCCGTGTCCGGGCAAATGTTTGATACATGGGCAAATGCCGTTTTTTTGATAAGTTTGCCACAAGATTTTGCCATGCTCAGAAATTTTACGGACGCTTTTGGCAAGGCACCTGGTTTTCAAAGCGTTGCTTGTGTCTTTATATTCAATATCAAGACAAGGCGCAAAATTAAAGTTGGCGCCGACGGATTTCATGTCTGCCGAAATGAGCTCGGCATGCGCTTTTGTGATTTTTTTGCGGTCTATTCTGCCCAAGAGTTTTTGAGAAGCGTAGTCACAAAAACCGGCGGATTTGAGACGATTGACCCTTCCGCCCTCTTCATCTAAAGCAATGATAACATCATCTCTGCCGATAACTTCTTTGATGGCTTTGGTGAGGCTTTTAATTTGTGTTTTGGTTTTGAGGTTTCGGGCAAACAAAGAAACCCCCAAAGGATTGGCTTTTTCAAGCAAGCGCTTTTCATCATCCGTTAAAACGGTTGAGGAAACAGAAACAATGGCGGCTAAAATAGGCTTTGTCATTTTTCTTTGACCATACAGGTTCCGCCGGCTGTTTTGATTTTTTGGCACAAAGCATCGGCTTCAGCTCTTGAGCCGTAAGCGCCGACTTTAAGACGCGTTAGGCCGTCGGATTCGGTCTCGATTCGATGCGCCAGATTTTCAATGACGGGATATTGCTTTTTAAGCTCAAGATAGCCCTTTTCAACAGCATCTTTTTTGGAAGAAGCCATCATTTGAATACACCATGTGCCTTGTGGGGCTTGTTTTGTTTCAAGCGGTTTGCTTTCAATTTTTTGCGGTGCAGGCTCTTCTTGGATTTCTTCTTTGAGTTCTTCTTTAACGGTTAACGGCTCAGTGGTTTTTGAAACCTGAACATCAATAACAGGAAGTTTTTCGGGGATTTTAACTTTTTCGGTTGTTGTTGTTTGAACAGCACTGATCAGCTCATCCATTGAAGATGCCTGAGTTTCTTGTTGATTTTGAATGGCCTGCTCGAGAGATTGCGGATCTTCAGGAACAATCACCGGCATTTGAGGTGTTTCGGGCGGAGGAAGCAAGCTCTCGATTTTGGTGTTAACGCCTTCGGTTTTTTCAACCAAAGCGTAAACGGTTTTGTCTTGATTTTGAATATCCATGCCGCCGGGTTCGCTCGGTTGAATTTTAACGGGCAAAATAGGGCGACGAATAATCGGGATTTCTTTTTGTTGATTAAACCCGAAATGAGGAAGGAGCAAAAACCAACTGACAAGGCCGGCCAAAACAATGCCGGCTATTGCGCCGATAAAGCCGTTGCGCGAACGCTCCAAATCATGACGACGTTCTAAAATATCGGCTTCCATTTCCTGAGCGATTTTTTGTTTGAACTCGCTCAAATATTCTTCTTCTTTCGGATTGCTGAACAATTCATTCATTTTATTAAAACCTCTCTTTTATTCGAAGCTAGCGCAAAAAACTTTATAATCATTTAATATCAGGCTTGAATTTATCAAAAATTTTATTAAAATCAAAACCATGAAAATAGCAACACTCAACATCAACTCAATCAACGCAAGGATTGCTTTGTTTTTAAACTGGCTTGAAAGACAAAAGCCGGATGTTGTTTTGCTTCAAGAAATTAAGACGGAATATAATGCGTTTCCGTTTTTTGAAATAAATGCGGCAGGCTATGAGGTAAAAGTTTTGGGCCAAAAGGGGTATAACGGGGTGGCGGTGCTCTCAAAAAAGCCGGTCAAAATCTTAAACGAAAACCTGCCGAACTTTGAAGACACGCAGGCAAGATATTTGGAAGTTAAAGCAGACGATGTTGTTATTGCATCGGTTTATATGCCAAACGGCAACCCGATCGGTTCTGAAAAGTTTGAATATAAGCTCAAATTTATGGAAGCTTTTAATGAACACGTTTCAAAGCTCTTAAGACAATATGATAAGGTGATTTTGGGCGGGGATTTTAATGTGATTTTAAGCGCAGGCGATGTTTATGATGAGACGCCTTTTAAAAACAACGCGCTTTGCGCCGAAGATGCACGCCGTGCATTAACCGCTTTGAAATATTTAGGGTTTTATGATGTTTATAAGACGCTTCATCCTCAAAAAAACGCTTTTACATATTGGGACTATGGGCCGACAGCTTTTGTAAACGACTTTGGAATGCGCATAGATTATTTTTTTGCTTCGGCATCAATGATTCAAAAACTGAAATCATGCGCGGTTGACAAAGATTTGAGAAAAGCGGATAAGCCGTCGGATCATACGGCGCTCGTTGCGGAATTTGAACAATAGGAAAAAAGATGAAAAAATATTTTTGTTTTTTGTTTTGTTTGTTTTTAAGCTTTCCTTTGAAAGCTCAAACAGATGTGATTAAACAGGTTTTTGAAAACTTAAAACAAGATTATATTGTTCAAACAAACAACAAAGAAATTGCCTTAAAAGGTTTGAGGGTTTTAAAAGAAGTTGATAAAAATATAGACCTCAAAGCATCATCGGATAAAATATTTTTATATCAAAACGGAAAAGTTGTTGATAAATTTGAAATGCCCTCTGATGCGGAAGATGTGAATGCTTGGGTTGATTTTTGCAAAAAAATTATAAGTGCGGGAGTGCAGGTTTCGGAAAAGCTTGATGTGCTTGATTTTGAACTGCCGGACAGATTTGCAAGAAATGTATTTGAGGGATTGGACGGATATTCACACTATTTTGCAACATTTGCAGGCTCTGAGGAAACACCTTTTAAAGCAAAGCGGCAGTTTGCTTCGCGCATAGAAGACGAGGTGCTTTTAATCAGAATTTTGAGTTTTCAAAAAGATGTGAGTGAGCGCGTTAAGACAGCAATAGAAGAATGTTCGGTCTGCAAAGGTTTGATTTTGGATTTGCGCGGTAATCACGGCGGCTTTTTTGATGAAGCCATCAAGCTTGCAAATCTGTTTTTGGACGAAGGAATTGTGGCCTACACATTATCTGCCGAAGATGCATCGCCGCAATATTATACGGCGGAAGCGGGAGATATTTTGCAAGGCAAGCCGATGGTGGTGCTGGTTGACGGGTTGACGGCATCGGCCGCTGAGGTTTTGGCCGCGTCATTATCGGAACAAAATCGAGCCACATTGATCGGCACCAAAACATATGGCAAAGGGACGGTGCAAGAAGTGAAAAAAATGGAAGGTGAGAGAGCAATGGCTGTGACAACGTCTTTCTTTTACACACCTTCGGGGATAAAAATTGACCGGATCGGGGTTGCACCGTCGATATGCACCGGCAGCACAGAAGCTTGTGAAAAAGAAGACAGACTAAACAAAGAGGAAGATATTGAAAGGGCTGTTCGGTTCATTAAAACAGGTGTGTGAAAAAAACTTGTTGACAAGGCATTAAAAATATGTATATTGCAACCAAATGTTTTATCAACTTTAAAAATAAGAGTGTATTAAAATGGCAAAAGCAGTAAAAGTAAAAGTTAAATTAGAGAGCAGTGCCGGAACAGGCACATTTTATCTCGCTGAAAAGAATCCGAGAACTCATCCTGAAAAGTTGGTCTTGAAAAAATATGACAAGAAGTCCAAAAAGCATGAAGAGTTCGTTGAAAAGAAATTAAAGTAAGTCTTTTCTTGAAGCGCTATAAGATAAAAAGAGATCTCTAAGAGGTCTCTTTTTTGTTTTCATTTTTTTTATCTGGGTACGCCTTTTGATATTCCGTTTTTAATTTTTCGATGGAAACATTTGTATAGCGCTCGGTGGTGGATAGCGATTCGTGGCCCAAAAGCTCCTGAATGGAACGTAAGTCACATCCCTCATTTAAGAGTTGAGTAGCAAAGGAGTGGCGGAGCGCGTGAGGCGTGACGCTATCCGGCAGACCCATATAAGCGCGGATTTTTTGCATTTGGCGTTGGATGATGCGGGGAGATAACCTTTCTCCGCGCGCGCCGACAAACAAAGCACTATTGTTGTCAAAGGGGTAGGGACAAGCTTTTAGGTAAGCTTCAACAGCTTGAAAAACAACAGGCAAAAGAGCAACGAGGCGCTCTTTGTTGCCCTTGCCTTTGACAACAAAAGAAGTTTGATTTTTTTTTAAATCTTGAAAATTGAGCGAAAGCGCTTCTGAAATACGAAGGCCGGCGCCGTAAAGAAGCATCATCACCGCTTTATCACGCAGGCCCTGCCAATCAGATTTTGCAAAAAACGGCGCTTGGTCCAAAAGCTCAAAGGCCTCATCGGCATCAATCGCTTTGGGCAAAATTTTGTTGCGTTTCGGGTTTGAAACAAGCGAAACGGCATCGTTTTTAAGGCCGTGCTTTTTGTTAAGCCAATTGAAAAAGTTTTTAACGGCTGAAATTTCGCGTGAAAGGGAAGATTTTTCAAGGCCTAAAGAGGCGCGGTGTGAGATAAAACGTCTGAAATCTCGAATTTCAAGGTGAGTTAAAAAATCTGTGCTGACATTTTCGAAAAAATTGATGAAAAAAGATAAGTCGCGGCAATAGGCTTGCAATGTGTGAGGAGAAAAACGTTTTTCTTTTAAAAGCCAATCAGCCCAATCTTTGATAAGAGATTGAACCTCAGAAGAAGCATTAAATTTAAGAGCCTGTTTCATAGGAAAAAATATAAACCGGATTGGTTAATTTTTGTTTGAAAAAAGTAAAAACCACCATAAAGGTGGTTTTCTATATTGGCGCGCTCTGGGCGATTCGAACGCCCGACCCACAGCTTAGAAGGCTGT
>DPKR01000125.1:6045-8266 GCA_003542415.1 Alphaproteobacteria bacterium
CTCTATCCAGCTGAGCTAAGAGCGCAAAGATTATGTGAAAACTCTTTTTTCATATTTTGCGCCCTTTGTCAATAGCTATTTTTATTTTTGTTGTTCGCGGGCCTTTCTTTTTTTGATGGTTTTTTTCTTTTCAACCGAAAAGCCGAATTTGCCGAGTTTGCGCCCTAAGGTGTAGTAAAAGCCATGTGCATAGGCAATTAAACCGGCCTTTTCAATATCTAGAGCGCCGTTTTGATTGATATATTTATCATCGACATCAACAGCAACAATTTCAGCCAAAAACATATCATGTGTGCCAAATGTTTTGACATCTATCACCTTGCACTCAAGGCTGATCGGGGCTTCTAAAATTTGCGGGGCATCAATTTTTTCGCATTTGCCGGCAGTTAAGTTGCAAACCTTGAACTTATCAGTATCGCGGCCGGATTTGACACCGCAAAAATCCGTTGCTTTGGCAAGAGGCAGATTTGGCACATTGATGACAAACTCTTTGGTTTTTGAGATGATTTCATGCGAATAGCGCGATGGGCGAATGGAAACATAAGTGAGCGCCGGGTCGGAGGCGATGATGCCCGTCCAAGCGGCTGTCATCACATTTGGATTATCGAACGTTCCAGACGAGATGAGTGCCGGCGGGAGAGGGGCCAAAAGGGTGCCTGCACGCCAAGAAATTTTTGCCATATTTTAGTCCTTTGTTAAAAGTTTTAAAATCTTTTTAATCAGCGGGTTTTCAAGCCGATAAAAAATTTTTTGCCGGTATCTGCGGGTTTGGACAATTTCTGCCTCACGCAAGACGGCTAAGTGCTGCGAAAGAGCAGATTGCGTTAGGTCAAGCTTTTGCTCCAGATCACCGACAGACAACTCATCATGGCTTAAATAAAGCAAAATTTCAAGCCTTTTTATGTTTGCAATGGCTTTTAAAAGAACAGCCGCTTTTGATAATGTCATCTTTTTCTCCTTTAAAGAAAAAAATAAGCAAAATGGGGCTTTTTTAAATGTGGCAAATTGTTATAAAAAAACAAAAGAGGTTGATTTGAAGAGAAAATGAGAATAAAAAAGAAATGATAGGGGATCAGGGCTGTGTGAAGTTAATTTGTAGATGCCTGGACGCATTCGCCTTTCAGGCTCAGCGAGGCATGACCCTTTATTTTAAGACAAAGGTTTTATGACAGATAGGATCGATATGACAGAGAAAAAGTTGACATTTGAAGAAGCTTTGCAAAAGCTCGAAAATATTGTGCGCGAGTTAGAGATGGGGCAAATTAAGCTCGATGATGCGGTTGAGGCTTATGAAAAAGCAATGAAGCTCAAAAAGTTTTGCGAAGAAAGATTGAAAGAAGCTGAGCTCAAAATTGAAAAAATTGAGGCAGGCAAAGACGGCTCTTTGGAGTTAGCCCCGCTTGATGCAGAGGAAAACGGTGACTGATATTTTTGGAGAAATTAAAGATTTTTCTTTGCGCTTTAATCAAAAGCTTGAAAAGCTTTTTGAAATGCCGAAGGGAAACGAAAAACGCACGGTTGAGGCGATGAAATATGCCGTGATGAACGGGGGAAAACGGTTGCGTCCGTTTTTGGTTGCCAAATCTGCCGAGCTTTTTGATGTGAGCGAAGAAAAGGCATTTATGGCGGGAGCCTCGCTTGAAATGCTCCACACATATTCTTTGATACATGACGATTTGCCGGCAATGGACAACGACGATTTAAGGCGCGGAAAACCGACCTGTCACAAGGCTTTTGACGAGGCAACGGCGATTTTGGCAGGGGACGGACTTTTGACATTTGCTTTTGAGTTGCTTGCCGATTCGGACTATGAAAATGAGAAAAAAATAAAGCTCATCAAACTCTTGTCAAACGGCGCAGGCGCTTTTGAGGGAATGGTTGCGGGACAAACGCTCGATCTTTATGCCGAAACGGTGAAAGACGAAAAAGAGCCTTTGAAGTTGATTGAGAATATCGAAAAAATGAAAACAGGCTGCTTGTTAAAATATGCATGCGAGGCAGGCGCTGTGATTGGCGGTGCAAATGAGAAGGAACTTGAAGCTTTAAGGGTTTATGCGCGGAAAATCGGGCAGACATTTCAGATTTCGGACGATATTTTGGACGCAGTTGGTGACGAAAAAAAGGTTGGCAAAACCTTGAAAAAAGACGATTTGCAAAACAAGCTCACATTTGTGAGCGTTTTAGGGCTTGATGAGGCGCGAAGGATTGAAGAAAAGCTCAC
>DPKR01000010.1 GCA_003542415.1 Alphaproteobacteria bacterium
AGGCAGATACCGGCACAAAAATGATTCATATCGGCAAAAACACAACTTCACGCATCATTTCAAAAGGCATTTCAGCGGGCCATTCCAACCAAACATATCGCGGGCTCGTTAAGGTTGCCAAAGGGGCATCAAACGCTCGCAACTATTCACAGTGTGATAGCTTGCTGATCGGCCAAACCTGCGGCTCACACACTGTGCCTTATATTGAAAATGAAAACCGGACGGCTGTTTTGGAACATGAAGCAACAACTTCCAAAATCAGTGAGGATCAGCTTTTTTATTGCAAGCAGCGCGGCTTAACCGAAGAACAAGCCACCCAGCTCATTGTCAACGGTTTTTGCAAAGAAGTGATGCAAAAATTGCCGATGGAATTTGCCATTGAGGCTGCCAAACTTATTAACATCAGTTTAGAAGGAAGCGTCGGATGAAAAAAACAGATATATACCATCGCACCTTAAAAATATGGTCTGATGAGCATCAAATTTTACAAGCTGTTGAAGAAATGAGCGAGCTCATTAAAGAGATTTTGAAAAACGTCAATCGCAAAAAAGACAATATTGCCGAGATCATCGAAGAGACGGCAGATGTTGAAATTATGTTAGAGCAACTCAAATGTTGCTATCAAATTAATGAAAAGGTCGAATCATTTAAGGCCGAAAAACTCAAAAAAATTGAACAACGTGTTGATGAGTGGGAACAAACACATGACAAATAAACCGATATTAGAAATTAAAAATCTTTGTGCCAAAGCAGGCGATAAAGACATCATCAAAAACTTTAACTTGAGCATTAACGAAGGTGAGGTTCATGCCATTATGGGTCCGAACGGCGCCGGCAAATCGACTTTATCTCACGTTTTAACCGGCAAACCCGGCTATGAAGTTACCTCAGGCAATGTTCTCTTCAACGGCAAAGATTTGCTTTCTCTCAAAACAGAAGACCGCGCGAATGAAGGTTTGTTTTTGATTATGCAGTACCCGATTGAAATTGAAGGTGTTTCTTTTATGACTTTTTTAAAATATGCCTTAAATGCTAAACGTAAATATGCAGGCGAGCCGGAGCTTGATACAATGAGCTTTATGAAACTTGTGCGAACAGAAGCCGAGAAATTAGGCATCTCTCAAGAAATGCTCAAACGTTCCGTCAATGTCGGTTTTTCGGGCGGTGAAAAAAAACGTATGGAAACGCTTCAAATGGCGCTTTTAAAACCTGCACTTTCTATTTTGGACGAGGCAGATTCCGGGCTTGATATCGATGCCTTAAAAGTTGTTTCACAAGGCATCAATTCTTTGCTTGACGGCAAGCGTTCGCTTCTGATTATCACCCACCATCAGGATTTGCTTGAATATATCGAGCCTGATTTTGTTCATGTCTTTTCCGACGGGCATATCATCAAAACGGGCGATAAAACACTGGCGCTCGAATTGGAAGCCAAAGGCTATACCTCATTTATCAAGGAAGCCTCATGTTAGAGCTTTTGAAAAATATAACCCTTGACGGCGCTGATCTCCCTTCCCTTTGCGCGGTTCGACAAAGGGGCATTCAAGCCTTTCACGAATTGCCGAACAAAAAAACGGAAGCTTATAAATATACCCCCGTGGCTGTTGCACTGACCAAAGAGATGCTTGAAAAACCCTCTTGCTTGTGTGGTGAGCAACACTGCCATCGCCATCAAACAAATTTTGATATAGAGGCATATGAATTTCATTTTTGTGACGGCCGGCTGCATGAGCATTTTCATTTTGTTAAAGGCTTAGAAGTAACTTCCCTTTTAGATGCTTTTCTTGATCATGAAACAAGCAAATATTTTTCTCAAAACCATTTCGAAAAGTTTCCATTTGCGGCGCTCAACACGGCTTATTTAGAGCAAGGCCTTTGTTTGCGTGTGTCACAAACGCTTGATAAACCGATTGTCATCACCTATCACGGACATTCAAACGGTTTTCGAAACATCTGCAATTTAATTGTTCTTGAAAAAGGTGCCGAGGCTGAAATTTTAGAGATTTTTGAAGGCGACCAAGAAACTTATTTTTCAAACATTGTCAATCATATTTTTGTTTCTAAAAATGCACATTTAACGCACTATAAATTGCAGCGCGAATCGCAAAATGCCGTTCATATTGCCTTTCAAAACGTGCAGGTCAAATCAAACGGCAAATATGAGAGCTATACCTTTCAAACGGGTTCAAAACTTGCGCGCAATGAAACACATGTTGCCTTAAAAGAAAGCGGTGCAACAGCGCTTGTGAACGCAGCTTACAGCATTGCCGGCAACACACTTGTTGACACCACAACAGATATTGAGCATTTAGCCTTAAACACCACTTCGAACCAAATTGTTAAAGGCGTTGTTGATCAAAAAGCACATGGTGTTTTTCAGGGCAAAATCCATATTGCCCCGAATGCCGTTCAAGTGCAAGGTTATCAAATTCACAAAGCTTTGTTGCTTTCGGATGATGCAAGCGTTGATGTCAAACCAGAGCTTGAGATTTTTGCTGATGATGTCAAATGTTCCCATGGCTCAACCTCGGGCGATATCAACAAAGATGAGCTGTTTTATCTTCGCTCGCGCGGCATTTCTGAGCCGGAAGCTCGTCAAATTTTAACAAAAGCTTTTTTGGGTGAGGCTTTTGCCTCAATCGCAAATGAACAGATAAAATCATACTTCGAAAATAATTAAACTAAAAAAAAACGCAGATTTTCATCTGCGCTTTTTTTGAATTATCAATCAAATTGATTATTTCAATCTGTCGATTTCAGCTTGGATACCGGCTTCATCAACAACTTGAATTTGTGTGCCGTTCAAAACAAGTGTCGGAACGCCGCGGATTTGAAGTTTGTTAGCCAAATCAGAAACTTCCTTAATTGTGTTTTGAACTTTTTCAGAAGCAACATCAGCTTTGAATTGTTTCATATCCAATCCTGCTTTTTCAGCCATAGCGTTGATTGTTTCTTCTGTCAATCTTGATTCAGAACCGAGCATCACTGTGTATAATTCCATAAATTTGCCTTGTTCATTAGCAGCTAAAGCAGCTTGAGCGGCATATTTAGAAATTTGAGCCACGAATGTGATCGGTTTGAACACAACTTTGATATCCGGGTTCTTTTTGACGATTTCTTCAACGGCAGGAGCCAATCTCTTGCAGTAGCCGCAAGAAAAGTCAAAGAATTCAACCAAAACGATTTTGGCATCTTTCGGGCCAACAAACGGAGAATTTGCGTTGTTGTTCAATTCTTCAATGTTTGTCTTGAACAAACGAGATGCTTCTTGTAATTGAGCTTCTCTTTGAACTTGTTCATATCTTTGCAAAGCGCTGACAATCATTTCAGGATCATTTTCGAGCGCAGCACGAAGTTCTGCAGCATCAACAGTTGCAGGAGCTTTTGCCTTATGATCGCAACATCCGAAAAAGCAGCAAATTGCCGTTAAAACAGAAATGACAAGTGCCAAAACTGAAATATATAATGAATTTTTCATAGTTTACCTTTCTTTCTTAAATTACGTAATTAAAAACAAGTGCAATCTATACTCTTTTTTCATAATTGACAAGTTAAAATAAAAAAATGATAACAAAAAAAGAAAGGCCTCAAAATGTTTCATATGAAAGTTTCGCTTTTTTCAAACACAAAAGAATTAGAACATAAAATAGACGAACTTCACGATAAAATCATAGAAATTTCAATGGTTTTCAAAAAGGCGTTTCATCTTTTCTTGCAGGAAAAACGCAGTTCAAACTATCGAAAGCTCAGCAAAGAAATCAAGCTTATTGAGCATGATGCCGACACCTTGCGCCGCGATATTGAGAGCCAATTATATGCCCAAAACCTTATTCCCGATTTCAGAGGCGATGTTTTGGAGCTCGTTGAAAACCTTGATAAAGTTATCAATGAGTTTGATGAAGTCGCTCACCAATTTTATATTGAAAACCCTGATATTCCGGAAGTTTACCATGCAAAGATGAAAGAACTTATAGATCAGGTTTGTGAGTGTGCAGAAAACCTTGCTTTTGCCTCTCGTGCCTTTTTTAGGGATTTTTCAGCCGTACGCAACTACTCTAAAAAGGTGTATTTTTTGGAACACGAATCGGATAAAACCACTGCCAAATTAAAAGAATCGATTTTTGCCTCAGATTTAGAACTTGCCCATAAATTGCAGCTCAAAACATTTTTGAGCGAAGTCGCCGATATTGCCGATTTGGCTGAAAATTGCGTTGATCAACTCCTTATTTATGTCATCAAACGGGATATATAAATATGAGTTTAACCTATCTTTTTTTCTTGTCCAGCGGTTTGTTTTTAGGGTGGTCTTTAGGGGCCAATGATGTGTCCAATATTTTTGGCGCTGCCGTCGGGTCTAAAATGCTCAAATTTAAAACGGCAGCCATCATCGCCTCCCTTTTTATTATCCTAGGCGCCGTCTTTGGCGGAAGCGGCACCACTGAAACGCTCTCAACGCTCGGCGAAGTCAATGCCTTAGCAGGCTCTTTTATGGTTGCACTTTCTGCTGCTTTGACTGTTTACTTCATGGCAAAAACCGGTTTAACAACATCCACCTCTCAAGCCATTGTCGGCGGCATCATCGGCTGGAACTTATATGCCGGAAAATCAACAAATCTAGCTGTTTTAGCAAAAATTATGTCCGGCTGGGTGATATGCCCGTTTTTATCGGGCGCAATTGCCGTTGCGCTTTATTTTTTGCTGAAAGTTTTTATCAATAAAATGCATATTCATATTTTAATGCAACATCAGCTTTTAAGGCTTGGGCTTATTTTATCCGGTGCTTTTTGCACCTATGCCTTAGGGGCAAACAACATTGCAAACGTGATGGGCGTATTTGTTGATTCTGCTCCTTTTGAAAGCGTAAAAACAGGCTTTTTCACATTTTCCCCCGAGCAAGTTCTGTTTTTCTTAGGCGCTGTTGCCATCTCCGTCGGTATTTTCACATATTCTCAAAAAGTGATGGCAACCATCGGCAATCACTTGATGAAAATGTCGCCGTTTATCGCTTTTATTGTCGTTTTGTCTCAAGCACTTGTGCTCTTTTTGTTTTCATCATCTTCGTTGCATGATGCTTTGCACTCTGTTCATCTTCCGGCTTTTCCGCTTGTTCCTGTTTCGAGCACACAAGCCGTCATCGGCGCCATATTGGGAATCGGCCTCATTAAAGGTGGTCGAGGTATCAACTGGTCCATCACCCTTCGAATCGTTGCCGGCTGGTTCACAACACCTGTTGCAACAATGCTCATTTGCTTTGTGTCGCTGTTCTTCTTGGAAAATGTTTTTCAGCTCAACGTCTTTTTACCATAACAGCATTTTTTGTGTGCCATCTGTCATTTTTCTTTGACATTTTTCTCATTGTTCTTATATTAAAGGCAATGGAAAATATTGATTGGCAAATATCAGGCGGCATTTTAACCGTTTTTTTCAAAGGCGACTATTCAAAAAAAGATTTGCCTTTACCTTTGTTTGAAGCGCTTCAAACAAATCAGGTTCAAGAAATCAAAATTGAAACAAAAGATTTAAAATCATGGGATTCTTCCTTTTTGATTATCCTTTTGAAATTGCATCAATATACCACGGATAAAAAAATCAAACTCTCCGTTCCCAAATTGCCTCTTGGTGCGGGCGAACTTTTAAATCTGTCAACAGCTGTTCCACCGCTCAAAGAAGTGGCCGCTCATCAAAAAAACAATTTTTTTGATGCCTTGGGTGGCTTTGGCTTAAATGTTTTTAGAACTTTTATCAAAGGAGCGTCCTTTGCTCTTTCAAATCTTAAAACCTATTTCTTAGCTCCCGTTAGCAGGCCTGTTTCACGCCCTGTTGATTTTTTGTTTGCCCTTCAAGATTGCGGGCCTAAGGCTTTACCGATTGTGCTTCTCATCAGTTTTATGGTCGGGCTCATTTTGGCTTTTGTCGGCGCCATACAGTTGCAAACTTTCGGCGCACAAGTTTATGTTGCAAGCTTGGTCACTATTGGCATGACACGTATCATGGGCGCCATCATGGTCGGTATCATCATGGCCGGTCGCACAGGTGCTTCATTTGCTGCAACAATCGGCACAATGCAAGTCAATGAAGAAATTGATGCCTTGAAAACGATGGGTGTCAAAACGGAAGAATTTTTGATTTTTCCACGTTTAAGAGCTTTGGTTATCTCCATGCCTTTGCTTACCATGTTTGCAGACTTTGCAGGCATTTTAGGCGGCGCCGCAGTCGGCATTTTGGCGCTTGATATCCCCTCTTCTGAATATTTCCGATATGCTTACAATGCTTGGCATTTGAAACATTTTTTGGTCGGTCTTTTCCATGCGTATGTTTTCGGGTTTATTATCGCGCTTTCTGGGTGCTATTTTGGCGTTAATTGCGGACGCAACGCCGACAGTGTCGGTTTGTCTACCACAAAAGCCGTTGTTTACGGCATTGTTTGGATGATTGTTGCCACCGGCCTCATCACTTTTTGTTTGCAAAGGATGGGCATATGACGGATTGCATTATTCAAACAAAACATTTAACTATCGGATATGGCGCAAAAGTCCTTTTAAAAGAGGCAGACTTTGCTGTTCAAAAGGGCGATATTTTTATCATTATGGGCGGCTCCGGCTGCGGTAAAAGCAGCTTGCTCAAGGTCCTGACAGGTTTAATACCGCCGCTTAAAGGCTCGTTTGAATTACTTTCGGTTGATTTTAATCATGCCTCTGATGAAAAAAAGACTCTCTTGCGCCAAAAAACAGGCATTTTGTATCAAAGCGGCGCCCTTTTTTCTTCCATGACTTTGGCTGAAAATGTTGCGATGCCTTTAAACCAATATTCTTCTTATTCGCCCTCTACCATAGATGAGCTTGTGCATTTAAAGCTTTCACTTGTCGGTTTGGGCGGCTATGAAAATTATTACCCGTCCGAAATCAGCGGCGGCATGAAAAAACGCGCCGGCTTAGCGCGCGCTTTGGCGCTTGACCCACAAATCGTTTACTTTGACGAGCCGTCTGCCGGCTTAGACCCAGTCAGCTCTGCCCGCCTTGATGATTTGATGCTTGAAATCAACGCCAATTTGGGCACAACGCTTGTTGTTGTGACCCATGAATTACAATCTATTTTCAACATTGGCACTAACTCGATTTATCTTGATGCCGCCACAAAAACCATCACGGGGCAAGGCAACCCGAAAGAGCTTTTGAAAAATCCGCCCAACGAACGCATTGCCCAATTTTTAACCAGAGGAAAAGAAAAATGAAAAAAGAACCAAACAAAAAAACCATCGCCCTTTTTATGATTATCGGCTTTGCTCTTTTAATCGGTCTTGTTGTCAAAAACATTACCGAGCAATATATGATGAATAATCGCAATTTGGTAACGCTTTATTTTAGCGAATCAATCAGCGGCCTTAATGTCGGTTCTCCTGTGGTTTATGAAGGCGTGACTGTCGGAAAAGTTGTCAAAATTGAAATCAAAACAGACCCTAAAACATTAGATTTCAGCATTCCGGTTTATATCCGCTTTTTGCAAGATAATGATTTCAGCCACATGTCCTTTGATGATGGCACAAGCCGCCGTGCTTTTCTGCAAATGCTCATCGACAAAGGCTTGCGTGCGCGCCTTGACACTCAAAATTTGCTCACCGGGCAGTTGATGATTGATTTATTTATGGATCCGGATTCAGAGCCAGTTTATCATGATAATGATGATAACCGCGATGAAAAGCATCTTGAAATCCCGACAACTTTGTCTGCATTTGGCAACTTAGCGCGCGGCATTGAAGATTTGCCTTTAAAACAAATCAT
>DPKR01000032.1 GCA_003542415.1 Alphaproteobacteria bacterium
TACGCTTTGATGGCATCTTGTCCGAAAAAATTCGGAAAATTCTCTTTCATTGATTTGAGTTTGTCTTTTTTCTGACGGGTTATAATCCACGGTTCTTGGTGATATTTAGCCAAAGTATAATTAATGGCATCATGGTCAATTTTTTTTGAATTCATCAAAGTGCCGCACAAATCAAATATAACAAGTTTTGGCATTTTATGAGCGGGATTATATTGCTTGATGTCCATATTTAGCCTTTGATTAATGCTGCCAAATCGTCAAAACTGTTAATATGTAATAAGCTGTTGTTTGAGCTTTCTTTTTTGATATAAGCATTATCCATAAAATTTCCCTTACCGAGCAAAACAGGGTAAACAGATGCGTTCATGGCACAGTCTGTATCTTGCTTAGAATCACCAACGAAATAGACATTTTCACGATTGACGGGAAAATTATTATCTTTTAAGGCAACAAAAACAGGATCAGGAGAGGGCTTATTATGCGGAGCATCTCCGTTTGCTAAAATTTTTTTGAACTTAGCATTTGGGAAACATTGTGAAATCTCTTTGAGGAGTAATTGGCGCTCTTTGTTTGAAACAATATATAAATCTATATTTTTCTTTTGACATAGTTCTATAAATTGATCAGCCTGAGGTATTGGTTTAACCTGATTGTAGCCATGCTCTTTATAGTGTTTCAAATAAAGCTTATATGCTTCATCTGCTTGTGCGCCAAAAAAGTTAAAGAAATTCTCTTTCAAGGATTTATTTGTGTCTCTGTATTTCGTTTTGGTAATATCCCAAGGCTCTTTACCATAGTGTTTCAAAACATATTCCATAGATTCAACCACGGCAGACCTTGTTTCAGCCAAAGTTCCGTCCCAATCAAAAAGTATGGCTTTAGGATTACGTTTCATTTAAGCTTTTCCTTGCAATAATTGAACGTTTTCGGAAAAGGCATTTAACTCTATTATAAACGACGAGAGGGCTTGTCTGAGCGAATCTACATCTTTTTCGGTTAAATTTGCCGGCACGGGCGTGATCTTTTTATATGAAACCTGACAAGGAAGCTGCACACCGATTGTTACATCTTCTTTTATTAATTCTTTTTCAGATTTTTCTAAGAGACGGTTTAAAGGGATTGTTATAGCAGCATCCTTTTGCGAGTATGCTTTAACAATGTTAAAAATCGAAGCTGCCGGTAATTTTGAAGAACCGGAATTTATTTCCGTATGGTGTATGTCTTTTTGCATGTCTGAAATTTCTTTGCCCCTTAGAATTGTACGTTCTAAGGCTTCTTGTTTGATTTTTTCCAAGTTTTTAATTTTTTTATTTGTCTTAAAAGTGGCTTCATTTAAAAACATATTTTTGCTGTGAAAACCTAAAATGGTTGCATCAAAATCAGAAGGTTTAAGAGAAGTCATTTCTGCGAAAATTTTCTTAAAGCGCAAAGTATCTAAATAACACCCCAAGGCATAAACTTTTTGTTTTTCTAAAACAGATCTGGCTACTTCACACATGGTATCAGATTGATTTGTGAGTATTAAAACATCGCTTTTAGGGGCAATTTTTTTGATTTCATAACATAAATTTGCAACTAAAGGAGCGTTTTTAAACGACTGGATAGTTCGTCCGGTGGGATCAAGAAGCTTATAGGCTTCTTTTTCTTCTTTGGAAGCAAATAAGCCAGCTGCGATGATGATGAGGTTTGAGCCTTTAATATCATTTATGTTGTTTGACGGGTGAAAAACAACGTGATTGGAAAAACTTTTTCCAATCATTAAAAGACTTTCTTGCAAATCTTGTAACTGTCCTGAAATTTTTTTTACATTGTTTGGTGTATACAAAACAAGATCTACAGTAGAGCCAAAACTTGTTTGTTCCGCAAGCAGACGCGTTATTTCAGAGCCAACTTTGCCAGAGGCACCGATAATCGAAATTTTCATATTGTCCCCACAAAAAATAACATTTTGAACGCTATATATCACAAATTTGTCTAAAAGTCAATTTGTTTATGAGCGTGCGATGATGACATTTTCTTAAAAAAAATTACATATTTGCTCACGGAGTTGGTCGTTGATTTTATAAAACCAATCCTTCTGAGATTATTTCAGAGATGTCATAAACCTTGATAAAATTGCTTTGGTTTTTCAAAGCATTCGGGTGTGTGTTTGTGACAAGAATTTGTTTGATAAGACCTGAGCTTTGCATTTTATCAATGCTTTGAGGGGTGAAAACACCGTGAACAACGGCAACATAGATATCTTTGGCTCCAACAGATTTATAAGCTTCTGCTGCTTTAATAATCGATGAGCCTGATCTGATCATATCATCAAAAATAACAACATTTTTTCCCTTCACATCGGCATTCAAAGCTTCCACTGTCGTATGAATGCCATCAAAGCGACGCTTCATAATAAATGCGGTTTGAAGTTTTAAATCATCACCCATTTTTTCAATCCATTTGGCGCGTCCCATATCTGCCGAGGCCAACACAACATTAGGCCCGCAATCTGAAATCATTTGTTTTATAACGTTTTTGGCAGAAAGATGAACCGGATGAAGTGAATTTTCAAAATAATATTGCGTGCCAAAAGAATGAAGATCAACCATATAAATAAAATTGCCTTGAGGTGACAGTGGAAGGGAGCTGAGCATTTTTGCAATGTTTTTAGCTGTGACAACCTCTCCCTGTGTTGTGGCACGTTCCATTGTCGAATAGCCGAAATATGGCACAACAAGGTGCAAAGAAGAACATTGTTCGCGAACAAGCGTTGAAGCAATGTTATAAAGCTCAAAAATCGCTTCATCATCTGTTGTGCCGCAAACATAAATCGCGGGTTTTCCTTTGATTTTTGAAACATTTTGAAGAATCCAATGATGTTCGCCATCAGGAAAAGTTTCAGTTTTGATATCAATATTTTTAAAATATTCATTTTTGACGAGCATATTTTCTTTGAAATATGCGTATTTATTTGATGATAAGAGATTGATTTGAGGCATCTTTTTATCCTATTTGATAAGATCTTTAATGGCAAGAGCAACGCTATCCATGCTCTCAGTCGGCTCAAAGCGGCGGATGATGTTGCCTTGTCTGTCAACTAAAAACTTGGTGAAATTCCATTTAATATCAGGTTTCAAAGCATAATCTTTGTCATTTTTCAGGAGCATTTGATGCATAAATTTTGCCCTTTTATCTGACAAATCAAAGCCCTGAAACGGCTGTTCATGCTTGAGGTATGTATAAAGCGGATGTTCATTTGCGCCGTTGACTTCAATTTTTGCAAATTGCGGAAAAGTTACACCGAAACGCGCCGTGCAAAATGTGGCAATCTGTTCATTGGTACCGGGAGCCTGATGCCCGAATTGATCGCAAGGAAAATCTAAAATTTCCAAGCCTTTATCTTTGAAAACATCATAAATGCCTTGCAAGTCTTCATATTGCGGGGTGAAGCCACATTCTGTTGCCGTGTTGACAACAAGCAAAATTTTGCCTTGGTAAGTTTTTAAGGGAACTTCTTCACCTTTAATGTTTTGAACCTTAAAATCGTAGATATTCATGTTTTTATCCTTTCAATTTTTCGACCTCACGGCGTGCTAATGTGTCAACACGCTCGTTTTCAATGTGGCCCGCATGGCCTTTTACCCAGACCCAGCGGATTTCATGGACTTTAACAAGCTCATCTAAAGCTTGCCAGAGATCAACGTTTTTGACTTCGCCTTTCTTATTCGAAGTTTTCCAACCGTTTTTCTTCCAATTTTCAAGCCATTCGGTAATGCCGTTCATCACATATTTGCTATCGGTATAAAGTGTGATGTTACACCGTGTTTTTAAAGCTTTTAAGGCCTCAATCACAGCCGTTAACTCCATGCGATTATTGGTTGTGTTGAGCTCACCGCCGGAAAGCTCTTTTTCGGTTTGTCTATAGCGCAAAATAACGCCCCAACCACCGATTCCGGGATTGCCGGAACAGGCGCCGTCAGTATATATTTCAACGCGTGGAAACATGGTTCTATGCACTCCTTAAAAAATCGGTGAAGAACTCATGCATCAAAGACTCAGTCGAATCTTCGTTTTTCAAGACTTTTGCCACAAACGAGCGAAGTTGATTTTTTGTCATGAACAAACGAAAATCTTTCGGGGTGGCATTTTCGGCACCAATCACGCCGTTTAAGCAAAAATCTGTTTCAGCAAAAGGAGATAAAATAACTTGCATATTTGTAAACTTCAGTTTGCCACGCGGGGGTAAGCGCATTTCGGGTTTTGTCATTAAATTAAAATGCCCCGCAATGCCGGAAAGCGCATCCATTTGATTATAATTTAAAAAGCGGACTTTATTGTATTCGCTGCCCGTTTCCTCCGTCGTGCAAGAAAAATAAAGCTCTTTGGCAATAGCATTGCTTTGGTTGCTTGCAATAACCGAAAAACTGATTTTAACATATTTTTCAGGCGGATTGTCTATCGTTTTAGGATAGAGCATATCTTCATCAACATTTTCTAAAATTTCAATACTCTTATCTTCTAAAACAAGCTCAATATTCGGTTGAGGGCGTTTGCCGAACATGCCTGCAATGACGGCATATGGTGCAGGAACATTGTTGGAACCGGAGCGAATATAAATTGTGCTGTTTGAGGCTGTCATTAAAGGCGTGAGCTCGGATTTTGGAATATATGTTGCAACAAATCCGTCGCCGTTTTTATCAGAGCTTATAATGTGATTCCTGACACCGTTGTGACTCGGAATAGTGCAACCAGAGATGGCATTTTCGAGCCAGCTTAGAAAGCGGTGAACATTTTGAACTTTAACTTTTGCTTTTGCAACATCGCCGATTTCAACATCACGCGAACAACTGACTCCCCAAACAATGACACCGCCCTCGGAATTGCCGAAACCTGAAATGGCTTTGGCTAAATTGCGGCGATCATCTTTGTGGAGTGTTTTAAAATTTTTGCCGTCTGACATGGCAATTTTAAAATCCAAAAACAACTCTTCGGTTTGCGAGTTCAAAATAAAATCATCTAAAGCATCTTCACCAAAATAAATAAGCTTTTGAAAAATATCTTCTGCACGTGACATCTGGTCTTCCTTTCGTCGTTATATATAAGTTAGCATAACTTTCATAACAAAGGCTTAAAAACGAAGGTTGTTTTTCAAATCTTCATATGAAGGATATGTTTTTAAGTTTCCGAGCAGGGTATATGTCGGATTTGATGAAAACAGCATTTGAGCCGCTTTTTGAATATCATCTTTGGTGACAACATCAACGTTTTGAATGATTTCATCGGTCGGGATAATGCGATTGTGAATAAGGCTTTGACGCGCCATCACCTCAGCTGTTGAAGAAGAGCTCTCTAAAGCCATCAGCATGCTCGCTTTGAGCTGCGTTTTGGCACGCTTGAGCTCAATATCTGAAACATATTCATTGCAAACTTTTTTGATTTCGTCTGCCACAACAGGGATAAGCTCAACGAGCTCATCTGCCGTGGTGCCCGCATAAATGCCGAAC
>DPKR01000142.1 GCA_003542415.1 Alphaproteobacteria bacterium
GCTTATCACGCGTGAACGCTACCGCGAAGCTTTAAACGATTGCCTTGAAAACCTTTCAAATTTCAGCTTTGATAAAGAAATCGAGCTTTCTGCCGAAGATATCCGCCTTGCTGCTCGTGCGCTCGGAAAAATCACCGGTCAAATTGAAGTTGATGAAATTCTTGATAAAATATTCGGCTCCTTCTGCATCGGCAAATAAAAAAAGAATCCAAAATCAATATGTTAGCAAACGAACTTGAATCAATACATTTAGAACACTGTATTTAAATTTTTTCTTGCGTTGAACTTTTGTTTCTTGCTTTTTTCTTTTAAATTTTTTGACGAAAAACAGAAAAAGAATCTAAAATCAATGGCTTAGAAAGAATCTTGATTTTAAAATATGTGAACGGCGTATTTAAATGAAGATTCAAATTCTTTATTGACAAATACACCTAACCGCCTTAAATTATCACCAAATTTTGATTATTTTAAACTTTATACATATGCATCCACTTATTATTATCATCGCCATTCTTGCGATAGCTCTGCTTATTTACATTTCCGTTCTTGAACGTCCAAAAGCTTTAGTCGGCGATCCGCTTTTTAACAAACCGCTGAAAGAGAACTCTGATTTTTCAGAACCATGCTACGTGTATTCCGACGAGTCAGAAAGCCTTGAGGTAAAAAAGAACCTTGCAATTATCGGCTATCGCATCAGCCCGACACTCGTTATTCACGACATCTCCGGCAAAAAAAGCACGGATGATTTTGAAAAGGCAGTTACTTTCGCAAAAGATCATAATGGTCGTTTTTTAACTTCATCAGATGTCAACACCTTAAAAGCCAACTACGCAAAACTGAATGCTCTTCGTCTTAAAATAGGCGAACCGAGAGTTCCGCAAGGCTACTTCTGGATTGATGGTAAAAACCGAGAAACAATAGCAGATTTTGCTCAAAACGATTCTTACTTCCAAGCCTTCTTCAACATCAACAATCCCTGCATTATCTTAAAACGCTGAAAAAAAAGCAGCTTGCCCAATGCAAGTTGCTTTTTTCATTTTCTTCTTGAATTTTCGCGCTAAAAGCGTATAGTGCAACCAATTTAAGAGGAACAAACATGAATAAATCTTTTGATGTGATCGTTGTTGGTGGCGGACATGCCGGTTGTGAAGCAGCTGCCGCATCTGCACGCATGGGTGCAAACACAGCTCTTGTCACACATAAAATATCAACCATTGGCGAAATGTCGTGCAATCCCGCAATCGGCGGTTTAGGTAAAGGGCACCTTGTGCGCGAAGTTGATGCGCTTGACGGCTTGATGGGCAGAGTCATTGACAAAGCCGGCATCCAGTTCCGTATGCTTAATGCTTCAAAAGGGCCTGCCGTCCGTGGACCGCGCGCCCAAGCTGACCGCGAGCTTTATAAAAAATATATGCTTGAAGCGCTACAAGCTCAAAAAAATCTCACAATCATTGAAGGTGCTGTTGAGGGTTTGTTCTTTGATAAACAAGGCATCCACGGCATTACGCTTTCAAACGGAGAAAATATTTCTGCCAAAGCCGTTGTTTTAACAACGGGAACCTTTTTGAACGGTGTTATGTTCATTGGCCACGAAACCTCTGTCGGAGGCCGTGTCGGCGATGTTTCATGCAAGGGCATAACAGTGTATTTAAAAGAGATGGGCTTGGATCTCGGTCGCCTCAAAACCGGAACCCCTGCCCGCTTGAATGGTGATACGATTAACTGGTCTGTTTTAGAAACACAGAGCGGCGATGAAAATCCCGAACCGTTTTCTTATCTAACAGAAAGCCTCCCGCAAAAGCAAATCAATTGTTTTATCACACACACCAATGAAACAACACACAAAATCATTCGTGACAACTTTTCAAAGTGTGCTTTGTTTTCAGGGTTGATTACGGGTGTCGGCCCGCGCTATTGTCCGAGCATTGAAGACAAGCTTGTCAAATTTGCCGACCGCACCTCTCATCAAATCTTTTTAGAGCCGGAAGGCTACAACACAAATGTTGTTTATCCGAACGGCATTTCAACCTCCCTGCCCGCTGATGTGCAAGATGCTTTTATTCATACGATCAAGGGTCTTGAAAATGTTGAAATTTTGCGTCCGGCATATGCCATCGAATATGACTTTGTCAACCCGCAAGAATTAAACAACCGTTTAGAAGTAAAAAAGGTGCCAAACCTCTTTTTAGCCGGCCAAATCAACGGCACAACAGGTTATGAAGAAGCAGCAGCTCAAGGTTTGCTTGCCGGCATCAATGCTGCGCTCAATGCCGAAGGCAAAGGCCGAGTGTTCACAATTGATCGAAGCGAAGGCTACATCGGAGTGATGCTTGACGACCTCATCACAAAAGGCATTGACGAACCTTATCGTATGTTCACATCTCGTTCGGAATATCGCTTATATTTAAGAGCAGACAATGCCGATCAGCGTCTCACACAAAAGGGATATGATATCGGCGTTGTGGGAAGCGAAAGATACCAAAAATTCAAAACAAAAAAAGACCAAATTGAATCTTTACGTGAATACGCAATGTCATCAAAGCTAAATTATGCCGAGCTTAAAAATGCCGGCATCAACATCAATCATGACGGTGCACCGCGCACGCTTTTCAACCTGCTTGGCTATAACAATGTTTCACGTGAAACAATCGCCAAATTATTTCCTTTTATCAATAACTTCGATTCGAAAGTTATCGAACAGATTGAAATTGAATCATCTTATGCCGGCTACATCAAACGCCAAATGGCAGACATTGAGGTTTTCAAAAAAGATGAAAACCTTAAAATCAGAGAAGATATTGATTACACACATATTGGCGGCTTGTCGCGAGAAATTGTTTCAAAGCTTACAAAAGTCAAACCATCAACCATCGGCGAAGCCTCGCGAATCCCGGGTATGACCCCCGCCGCCATCACCGCAATTTTAGGATATTTAAAAAAATAAAATGCAAAAATTCGGCTATCATACGCACACAACCTTTTCAGACGGTCAAAACACCATTGAGGAAATGCTCGACCAAGCTATCAAACTCAGGTTTGAGCAAATAGGTATTTCAGATCATTTAATGGTTCATAAAAATATTAAACAATCTCCCTCGTGGGAGGAAATCAAAGACAATGCCGCTTTTTCAGATTTTGAGAGCATTATCGATTTGTGCAACAAACACGCAGATCAAATAAGGCTTCAAGGAAAACAAAAAGGCATCAAAACGCTTGTCGGTTATGAAGTTGATTATTTTACATATAACGGATGGGAAGACGAATTCAAAGCGTTTATCAAAAAAATTGATTTTGACTATCTTATCAACGGCAATCATTTTTTCATGAACCAAAACGGTGAAGATGTTTTTGATATCTGGCGCTTCAACTCGAAAGCTGCGCTTGAAGATGTAACGGTGTATTTAAAGCGCCATTTTGAAACAATGTGCAAAGCTGTCAATTCAGGAATGTTCAATTTTTTGGCACATATTGATTATGCTCAAAAGACGCCCGAATACAAACAAGAAGATTACATGCAGCAAATTGATGAGGTTTTAGCCGCTTTAAAGAAAACAAACACAGGTTGTGAAATCAGCACAAAAGGCATCCGCAAATTCGGACATTGCTACCCCTCTGAAAACATCTTGGCAAAACTCATCAAGCAAAACACGCCTATCGTCATCAGCGATGATGCACACCATATTTCAGAGCTTGGCTCATATTTTGAAGATGCCGAAAAAATCTTAAAAAGATTAAACTGCCAACGCAGACTAAAATTATAAATTTTGTCAAAAAAACGTTGACTCCTTTTCTGTTTTGTGATATAAACGAATCAGATTATAAATTATTAAACAATACATATTATGAACGTAAACATCACAGAAAACACGGAATTCAATGACATCATCGCTAAAATTGGCGAAAACTTGGAAATCCAAATCATTTACGATGACAAGAAGAACCCCAAAAATGTTGTTGTTTATCTCGATGCAGAGAAAAAACCTCAAAACACCAGGACTTATGTCAATATTGAACTCTCCAACAACGGACGAAAAGTCAAATCGATCAAAAATTTCGATTCCGACTAACCGAAGAAAAAAACTATAAAAAGCAATTCTGAAAAAGAGTTGCTTTTTTGTTTATAAAAACCTTGTTCATAACATTTTAAATGCGGTTTATATTCTCAAATTCATAAGCTATAAAATGACTCATGGAAAGTTTTATGAGCACATATAATGTTTCACGTGAAACATTTGCCATTTTATCACGATATGTCAATATCTTAGATGATTGGCAAGCAAAAATGAACCTTGTCAGCCCCAAATCAATGGCTGAAGTTTGGACAAGGCACATTGCCGATTCGCTGCAACTTTATCAGCACTTGAACAGTGATACAAAAACTGTTTATGATATCGGTTCGGGGGCAGGATTCCCCGCCATCGTTTTAGCAATACAGTCAATGGTTGAACAGCGTGATATAAAGTTCAAATTGATTGAGAGCATCACAAAAAAAACAGTGTATTTAAATGCGGTCAAAAACGAACTTAATCTAAAAAATGTTGAAATCATCAATACGCGTTCGGAAAACTTAAAATTAGCACCGGCAGATGTGATCACCGCACGCGCCGTTGCCGCGCTTGACAAACTTTTTGCTTTAGCTTTGCCTCTTGTTGACAAACACACCGTTTTGCTCTTGCTAAAAGGAAAAACCTATCAGGCAGAAATTGATGAGGCTTTAAAGCATTGGTCTTTTTATGTGAAAGTTTTGCCAAACAATATTGAACCGGAAGGCGTTATCTTACAGATTGCAAATTTGAGGAAAAAATAAATGAAAATCATTTCAATCACAAACCGCAAAGGCGGTGTCGGAAAAACAACAACAGCAATCAATATTGCAACCGCTATGGCTGCCATCGGCAAAAAGGTTGCCCTTTTTGATTTAGACCCTCAAGGGAACGCAACAACATCTCTCGGGCTAGACAAGAAAAACATTGAGTTTTCTTCCTATGATGTTTTAATCAACGGCGCCGACATTAAAGACGCTTTGCAAAAAACGCTTGTGCCAAACTTTTTCATTGTGCCTGCAAAGCCGGATTTGGCTGCAGCTGAAATTGAGCTCATAGGCAAAGAGCAAAGAGAATGGATATTAAAAAGCGCACTAAAACCGCTTGAAGGCATGTTTGATTATGTTTTGATTGATTGTCCTCCTTCGCTTAATTTGCTCACAATCAACGCGCTTGTGGCCTCAAACTCGGTGATTGTGCCTTTGCAATGCGAATTTTTGGCCTTAGAAGGCTTGACCGATTTGATCAAAAACATTGAGCGCGTGAAAAAAAGCTTTAATCAAAATCTTAAAGTTCAAGGCATTGTTTTGACAATGTTTGACAGACGAAACAACTTGAGTTTTATGGTTGAAAAAGATGTTCGAAAATATTTCGGCGATTTGGTTTATCAAACAGTTATACCGCGAAGTGTGCGCATTTCTGAGGCCCCTTCGCACGGCAAACCGATTATGATTTATGATTTTAAGAGTGTGGGTGCACAAAGCTATATTGCACTCGCCAAAGAAGTTTTAACTCGAGAAGGAGAAATTTGATGACAGATAAAAAACATGGCTTAGGAAGGGGGTTGGACGCCCTTTTCGGTGAAGAACCGCAAGCACTTGATTTGAACAAACTTGTCAGCGACACGGTTGGTGGCGGCATAGAAACGGTTGATATCCAAAACATTATCCCCTGCCCTTATCAGCCGCGAAAAACTTTTGATGAAGAAAGCTTGAACGACCTCACACAATCCGTCAAAGAAAAGGGGATTTTACAGCCTTTACTTGTTCGGAAAAAAGGCAACAAATTTGAAATTATTGCCGGCGAACGTCGTTTTCGCGCCGCTCAAAAAGCAGGTTTAAAAGAAGTGCCGGTTATTCAGAAAGATTTGAGCGATGCCGAGGCTTTTGAGGTTTCTTTAATTGAAAACATCATACGCCAAAACTTAAACCCAATTGAAGAAGCATCCGGTTTTGAAAAACTCATTAAAGAATATCATTACACGCACGACACACTCTCAAAATCTGTCGGCAAATCACGCAGCTATATTTCAAATGCTATGCGGCTTTTAGCGTTGCCGGCATCTGTTCAGCAATTGCTTGGCGACGGTAAATTGAGCGTTGGACACGCGAGAACTTTGGTCGGTTTGCAAAACGCCGAAGATTTGGCTCAAAAAATTATATCAAAAGATTTGAGCGTTCGCCAAACAGAAGACTTGATTTTAAAGATAAAAGAGGGTAAAAAACCTAAAAAGGAAAAAATTAAACCTGAAAACATTGCCGAGATAGAAAGAGGTTTGGCACAAAAGCTGGGTGTTACAACAGAAGTTTCTTTCAATCCGAAAGGCAAAGGAAAAATTGTTTTGAAATATAATAATTTTAACGAACTTGAAAATCTGCTTAACAAACTTGAAAAATAAAGGACTAAAAAATGGCAACAACAATCTTGGAAAAAATGCTCGCAAACTGCAAAAAAGCCGGTTATGAGCCAACAGAAAACATTGAAAAAATCGCACGCGCCAAAAACATGATGTTTGGAGACAAAGAGTGGAAGCGTTGCCCATGCGACGGACACAATGACAACAGATATTGCATTTCCGAGCTGTGCAAAAGCGACATTGAGCGCGACGGCATATGCCACTGCAGGTGTTATAAAAAAACAGGCACTGATGCAAAATAATAAAAAAGCCTCCGTAAAGGAGGTTTTTTTATTAGAAGTTTACCGTGAGCGTATATGCGCCGCTGTATGTTCCACCGGGCAAAAGCGCGGAGGGATTTGTTGATGTGCGGGTGCCATCTGTGCCGACAGTGACGCTATATGCTTTGCCGGAGGCGATTGTGCCGCCAAACTTGAAACCACCGTCTTGGCTGAGCGATGTGGGCGAAATAAGCGGATTTGAAAAAGCGATTGTTGAAGATTCAGTGCAATTTGTGCATGTGAGTGTTGTTGTGGAAACTGTTTATTTTAAGCTTTTTATCATTTGTTGGCAAGACCTATCTGAATGTTATAAAACTTAGCGTATTCACCTGATTTTTCAAGAAGGTCTTTGTGTGTGCCAACCTCTTTGATTTTGCCGTTTTTGAAAACGACCAATTCATCCATTTCATGAAGCGTTGAAAGGCGGTGGGCAATGGCAATCACGGTTTTGTTTTTCATCAGCTCCGAAAGCGATTTTTGAATATAGCGCTCGCTTTCGCTATCAAGCGCGGAGGTAGCTTCATCCAAAATCAAAATCGGGGCGTTTTTCAAAATGGCTCTCGCAATAGCAACGCGTTGGCGCTCACCGCCCGAAAGCATCACCCCGCGCTCGCCGACCTTGCTTTCATATTTGTTGGGCAAGCTCATGATAAAATCATGAATATAGGCTTTTTTGGCTGCCGCAATCACTTCTTTATCGGTGGCGGTTGGTTTGCCATAGCGAATATTTTCCATCAAAGTGCGGTTAAAAAGCGTGCTTTCCTGCGGAATCATGGCAATTTGAGCGCGAAGGCTCTCTTGAGTGACTTTTGAAATGTCTTGGCCGTTGATGCTGATTTTGCCGCCCGAAACATCATAGTAGCGCACAAGAAGTTTGATCAGAGTTGATTTGCCGCTGCCAGATGCGCCGACTAAACCGATTTTTTGATTAGGCGCAATTTTTAAGTTGAAATTTTTGAAAACGGATTTGCCGTTCGGATATGAAAAATCAACCTTTTCAAAAGAAATATCATTGGTTTTTATTTTAAGTTTTTTGGCACCCGGAATGTCTGTGACATAACAATCCATATCAAGAAGCGACAAGCAATCTTTTAAGTTGCCGTATAGTTCAACAACAGAGCCTGCCATCCACCCCATATGGCGAATAGCCATGATGAAAGTTTCAACGAGCGAGGCGGTTAGAACAACACCCGCCAAATCAAGCCCGTAATGATGCCACCACCAAAAGATAAGCACAAACGAGACAACCGTCATGATATCAAAAACCATTTGCGAAAAAAGATCAACACGAACACGTGTGGTCATTGCCGTTCTTTCGGCAATGGCGGCTTTGCGAACAGCCTTAAAATAGTGGTGCTTTTCATAAAAATAGTTTGAAAAGCTCTTGACTAAACTTGCATTTGTTACGCCATCAACAAAAACACCGTTTGCAGCCGAATACATTTTTGAACGCGCCGCCGAAAGAGGGGCAAGCTGGCGGCGAAAATAAATTGTGACAAACAAGAACACTGTATTTAAACACCCTAAAATCAGCGCAAGATATTTATCGGCTAAAGCAATAAAGAAAAGACTTGTGGTAATTTCCATCAGCGGACGAAAACAACCGAACAAAATGTTGCCGTACATATTTTGAATTTGGTTCAAAACATTGGAGACTTTGCCCGAAATGTTGCCAGACATTTCTTCTTCAAAAAAGCGCATGGCGTGTTTGTGCACTTTTGAAAACAAATCGCGTGCCGAACGCGTGTAAATAAAAGGCAAAAACCTTGATTCTAAAAAGCGTCGGGTGGCCTCAGAACAGGTTAAGAGCATAACCGCGCCGATGAAAAGTATTAAATATTTTGTTAAAACACCGACAATTTCAGCTTTTGGAACAGAACCCAAAGCGCCGATCATTTGCGCTAAAAGCCAGTTATGACAACGGGATAAAACCGTCTCTACCGTGAGCATCAAAAAAAGCCCGATTGTGATGTATTTTGCTTGTTTGATATATTTATATAAAAAACGCCAAACCACCATGAAAACAATCTCCTCAAATATAGGCGATTATAAAAAAGAATAAGTCAATGTCAATAAAATTTAAAATCAAACATATTGATTGACAAGAAAACTTATTGGTTTATAGTTAAACACATCTAAATCTTACTATTATGGAAAGTTTACAGATTGTGTTTGTTCTCTTGATGGGAGCGTTGTTCGCCATTGTATCGTTTAACAAAAACGGTTCTGTTGTGCCATCGGTTGCCGGTGCTGTTGCTTGTATGCTGTTTTGGGCAGTTTATAACGGTTTTTCATTAAATGCTTATGATCAAATCGTTATAACCGTTTCGAACCCCGTTTTGTGGTTTGAGGCCGCTGTAACAGCTTTTGTTGCCGCTATTGTCGGACGCAACAACACCTATCGCCGAAGAACAAAAAAAGAGGGATTGCTCAGGTTTATTGTGCCGGCAATTCTGCTTGTTGTTTCTATTATTTTGTGGATGTAAAAAAACCGCCTTTATGGCGGCTTTTTTTATTTATTCAGCTTAAATTGAAGCTCAAGCGGCGGCAAGGTGCGGCCTCTGACAACAATTCCCGTTACTTTAAGGCGCATATTATCCACTTTTTCGCAGGTTATCGGCGATAAAAACTGGAGTGTACCGATGTGAACCACCGAATCAATCTTTGCAGGCGAATTGTTTTTTAAGAGATTTGAACCGTAAACACGCTTTTCTTCCGAAATGCCGGAGCCGCTGAAATAAAGACGCATACGTTCAACCATTTTTGCCCAGTTTGTATCGCCCTTTTGCACTTTTTTATAAATGTCTATATCAAATTTGATGTCTTTAATGCGTTTATTTGACAAGCATTGCGGCGAGTTTGGCATAAAATTATCGGCATATATTGTAAGCTCCATATCATATGTTTTGTTATACGCTTTAATCAATGTGTTTTCTTGCTCGACATCCCACGCGGAAGGCGTTTTATTTTCAACCTTAAAAGAAACAACAAAACCGGACAGACTTTCAAAGCCGCAGCTCAAAAAAACAACAAAACAAAGAATTAAAAATTTTTTCATCAGCTTCTCCTTATAAAAAAATGAACAGTGTATTTAAAGCTTATTTGAAACGCGAAGCATACGAATCAAAACGCGCAGCATCTTCATCTGACCAACCCATGATATAGTGCGTGCCCATGCAAATCAGCGGTGTGCCGAGCGAAGTCTGATTCAAGTTGAATTTTTGCGCACACTTTAAGAACAGATTATATCCGTTTGGATTTCGAACATCAACATTGATCATTTTCAGCTCAGGATGGCGCGATTTGATGTATTGCGCGGCATGGTGGCAGTGAGGACAAGTGTTTTGATAAAAAAAGTATATTTGGTTGTTTGATATCGATTGCATGACAGATGCGTTTCCTTGCGGCCGATCTTCTTGACAAGCTGTTAAAGAAAACATCAACGCAACAACAAATATTTTCAAAAAGTTCTTCATGTTCTTTCCTATTCTATGCAACAATCAACTGCTTTTCTCACAAAAGCTTTCATTTTAGAAAGTGCGCCTTGCGGCTTTTCTTGCTGTTTTTCTTCTTTTAAAGAAACAGACTGTGTGATTTTATCTGCCAGCTTTTTGACATCTTCAACGCTGTCTTGCATCCATTTTGCGCCGTCAACAGAAAGCATATTCATGTTCAAGCCCCAAAACAGACAATACATATCATAAGCCTTATTGAACAAATCATAAGCTTGGGTCTTGTTGCCAAGAGATTGTTGCTTTGTGCCAACTTCCATCAAACGCATCGAGGTTGCAAGCAGGTGCTTTGAAATGCACCAAACTTCTCCTTCATAAGAAGGAATAATTTTTTGCATCAAACGTTTGCGCGTTTCGCGAACTTCTTCAATCAAATCATAAAAAGCTGTTTTGCCTGTTTTGGCACCTGAAAAAACAAGGTGTTCTTCAATCGAAATCAGGTTCATAATGGCAATGGTTAAATCTTGGTCGGAAGAAAGATCTTTCGGATTGACTTTTTTGGTGGCGTCAATGCGCTCAACAAACTCTTTAACGCTTTCGGCTTTTTTCATTTGTATTCCTCTTTAATAAAATTGTTTTTTTATAGTATGGTTCTTTTTGCTCAAAATACAAGATGTTTTTTTTGTTTATCGAATCTTTTATAAAAAAATTTGCAGATCCCTTGACGCACTCGCTTTGCTCGGCGAGGGATGACTTTTAAAACAAAATGCGGAGAACCGGTCAGATAGAATAGAAATTTTTATATATTATTTTCAAAAGTTCGGAGAATGCGGCAAATAATAAGAAACAATTTTTCAAGCGACAGGAGTGTAGTTAACCCTACATGACTTAGCTTGAAAAAGCGTTTCTGTTTTTAGTTGCCCATTATACGAGCTTTTGAATCTCGGAAGTGAGCGTGAGTGATGGCAATCGCCAATGCATCTGACGCATCATTGTTTTTTGGGGTGATGCCTGAGAGCAAAATTTTGACCATTGTTTCAACCTGATTTTTGCCGGCTTTGCCAACACCGACAATCGCTTTTTTGACCTTGTTCGGCTCATATTCAAAAAGAGGAACATGGTATGTGCCGGTGCTTAAAACAACAACACCGCGTGCGTGAGAAAGCTTGATGGTTGAAACAGGATTGTCATTTAAGAAAATGATTTCAATAGAGGATTCGTCCGGCTTGTATTGCTCAATAATCCCGCAAAGTGTGCGATAAATAAGATCTAAACGATCTTGCAAAGCAAGTTTCGGATCGGTTTTGATGAAACCGTCAGCCACATATTTGAGGCGACTGCCTTCGGTGTCAATAATACCCCAACCCGTTGATGACAGGCTGGGGTCTAAACCTAAAATCCTAACCAAAGAGTTATTCCCCTTGAAGTTTTGCTAAAATATCTTCAGCAATTTCAGCGTTGTGATAAACATGCTGAACATCTTCATCATCTTCTAAAGCATCTATGAAATCTAAAAACTTTTGAGCTGTTTCAAGATCGGTGATTTCTGTTTTAACAATCGGTTTCCAATCTAAACGCGAAACAGACGGCGTGCCGAATTTTTGTTCCAACGCCGATGTCACGGCAAACAATTCATCAGGCAAAGTTTCAATGCTGTGTGTTTCTTCATCGGAAGAAACATCGTTTGCACCGGCTTCTAAAGCTGTTTCAAACATTTCATCGCTTGTTGCAGCAGAAGCCGGATATTCGATATAACCGATGCGTTCAAAATTAAACGAAACAGAGCCCGTTTCACCAAAAGAACCGCCGCGTTTGTTGAAAATTGTGCGGACATTGGTCGCCGTGCGATTTTTATTATCTGTCAAAGCTTCAACAATAACCGCAGATTTGTTTGGCGAAAAACCTTCATAATGAATTTCAACAAAATCAGCACCACCGGCAACCTGCGTGGCTTTGGCGATGGCGCGCTCAATGTTGTCTTTAGGCATACTCTCGGCACGTGCGGCTTGAATGGCTAAACGAAGACGCGGGTTTTTATCGGGCTCGGGCAAGCCTGATTTGGCAGCCACGGTGATTTCACGCGCGAGTTTGGCAAAAACGCGCGCTTTTTTAGCATCTTGAGCGCCTTTGCGATACATAATATTCTTAAACTGGGAATGCCCTGACATGAATTTAATCTCCTATATGTTTTTTGTTTTTTATAATCAGTTTATTGTTTTATTGCAAGATTTTTTTTATTGTTTTAATTCGCCTTTAATCAGCAAGAAACGAGGTGTTTTATCACCGAAAATATGATATTTTTCAGCTAAAGAAATCGTTTCGGGATCAGGCTCGGAAAGCATTTTTTTGATTTCGCACTGAGGTGTTTCGGCCTTTTGCGCAAGATCTGCCTCATCAACTTTGTTTTTATCAATCTTGATTTCAGTCGGGGTTTTCAAGATTTTATCTAAAATGCTTTGTGTTTCTTTAGAACGACGATTGGTGAAAACAATATTTTGTTTGTCTGCCGGCAATTTTTCCAAAATCTGCTCCAAATTAGAAAGCTGGTGTTTTTTCTTGAGCAGGTTGATATCATCCACAACCAAAATATTGATTTTTGATAAGTCGACTTTTTCTTCTGCCGAAAGCTCCAAAACCAAATCAGGTGTTGCAATAATGACATTGGATTCATCTTCTTCATCGCTCGGGTGATATTTGTTAAACAGCGCAAAACTGTCTGAAACATTGTTTGCCTGCCAAGAATCTGCCGTGATAATCAAAATGTTTTGATTTTTCTTTTGAGCAATGACCTCAATCAATGGAAACACATATGAATATGTTTTGCCTGAACGTTGTGGGGCAATGGTGAAAATATCTTTGCCCTCCAAAACAGAAGGGATAACATCTGCCTGAACTGTTGTTGGATGAGAAATGCCGAGCTCTGTGATGGCTTGAATGGTTGGCTCGCTTAAACCTAAATCTTTAAATTCCATATTTTCCTCTTTTGTATTTGAATTTTTGATAAAAATATATCAAGAGCAAAAGCTCGTCAAGAGCTGTTTGAATTTTTTAATACGATTCTTTTGTTCATTTTTGTATCTTTTAGGTTGCAAAAAAGAGAAGGGTGCGTAATATGAGGGCAGTTTGAATTTTATTTAGGAGATTTATAATATGCCACTCATTTCAATGCGTCAGATTTTAGACCACGCAGCTGAGAACGGATATGGCGTTCCGGCTTTTAACATCAATGATATGGAGCAGGTGATTGCAGTGCTCCAAGCCGCACGCAAAGTCAACGCCCCTGTGATTTTACAAACATCAACCGGTGCCAGAAAATTTGCCGGCGACCCGATGATCAGACATATGGTGCAGGCAGGGCTCGAGATGTTTCCGGAACTCCCGATTTGTATTCACCAAGACCACGGTGCTTCGGTTGATATTTGCCAAAGCGCTATTGTTAACGGTTATTCATCTGTGATGATGGACGGATCGCTTGAGGCTGACGGTAAAACACCATCATCTTATGAATACAATGTTAAGGTCACAAAAGAAGTTGTGGCAAGAGCACATGCTGTCGGCGCTTCGGTTGAAGGCGAATTAGGCGTGATCGGCTCGCTCGAGACAGGCAAGGGCGATAAAGAAGACGGACACGGCGCTGAAGGCACGATTGATAAAAAACGTTTGGTGACCGACCCTGATGAAGCAGCAAAATTTGTTGCTGAAACAAATGTGGACGCTTTGGCTGTTGCTGTCGGCACATCACACGGTGCATACAAATTCACAAGAAAGCCTGATGGTGAAATTTTGGCGATTGATGTGATTGAAAAAATCCACAAAAAATTGCCGAACACACACATGGTGATGCATGGATCTTCTTCTGTTCCGCAAGAATTGCAAGACCTTATCAACGCTTATGGCGGGGCAATTCCTCAAACATACGGTGTGCCGGTTGAAGAAATCGTGAGAGGTATTAAATCAGGCGTTAGAAAAGTCAATGTTGACACGGATTGCCGTATGGCCATCACGGGCGCAATCAGACGTTTGTTTATGGAAAATCCGAAAGAATTTGACCCGCGCAAATATTTGAAGCCGGCCATTGAAGAAATGCAAAAAGTTTGCGAAGCACGTTATATTGCTTTCGGCGCAGCCGGACATGCAGATCAAATCAAAGTTGTTCCTTTGTCTGAAATGGCAAAAAGATATTAATTATTTTACATTTCAATTGAAAAACCGCTCATTCAAGAGCGGTTTTTTTTGTGTTGATTTTTGTTCTCTATTTTGATAGGTTAAAAATGCATCAAGTGATGCGGGGTATGCAAAACCCTTACAAAACCAGGCATTTGCCTTTAAACCCGACATGGTCGGGGAGCTTTTAGTGTATATATAAAGACTAAAAGGTCATTTGGTTTTGTATGATTTTGCACTCTCCGACCGCTTTGGTGCGGTCGTTTTTTTGTTATGAAAGGAAAAAAATGCAAAACAACAAAACCATATGGACGTTTTGGGAACCTAAAGAAAACCTGCCGGCTTATTTGAAACTTTGTATGAAAACATGGCAAAAATTTTTGCCGGAATATCAAGTTATTGTTCTTGATTATTCGAATTTAGACAATTATTTGGGGAAAGATTTTTTTGACCCTATTTTATATCAAAAATTTTCACTTCCAAAACAAGCTGACGCTATTCGTTGTGCCGTTTTAAGAAAATATGGCGGTATATGGATGGATTGCGACACAATTATCACTTCAGATAAAATTCGAGATATTTTAAGCATCAAATCATCTTTTGTTTTGATTGGGACGCACGTGGCTTTTATTAAGGCTGATAAAAATTCTCCCATTTTAAAACAATGGCTCAAAAATATTCAAAAGAACATTGCACGTTATAAATTATTTTTATCAAAATATAATTTTTGGGCTTTTATTTTGAACCCAAAATACAGAAAAAGGTATAAAAGAGTTTATAAAAAATTCAAACGCTGGGATTATCTAGGCAATATGCTGCTTGATCGAATATTAAAACATTATGATTCTAATCTGACATATTTTCAAAGCGTTGATAAAACTAAAATGTTACCAGAGCTCTGTTTAACAGGTATATCCTCAAAACAAAACTATCAGAAATTTTATTTCGAAAGCAATGATATTTCAAAAGCTTTAAACGGAAACGGTGGACTCATTTTGCTCCATAATTCATGGACACCTGATAAATATCTGAAAATGAATGAAACAACTTTTTACAAGCAAAATAATACTTTAGCTTCCGTTTTGAAGACTATTTTAAAAATCTAAAATTGATGTTTTTTAAAACATTTATAAAATTTGTAGATCCCTTGAATTTTTTGTTTCACAAAAAATAGGGATGACGATTTAATAAAAAAACCGCCATAAAGGCGGGTTTTTTAATGGTGCCGACAGAGAGACTAAATTTTTGTTCACAAAAATTTATAACGAAAATAATAACATTTGCCACGGTTGCTATCGCTTTCCTTGCAAATGTTTTATTTCCTTCCTGTTCGCAAAAAAACAACATTTTGAGGTTGTTTTTTTGCTCCAGCCCTTTGGAAGTTCAAGGCCTCGTCGATACCATTAAAAAAACCGCCATAAAGGCGGGTTTTTTAATGGTGCCGACAGAGAGACTTGAACTCCCGACCCACTGATTACAAATCAGTTGCTCTACCAACTGAGCTATGTCGGCGTGTGACAATGAAAGCTATATAAAGGAGTTTTTTTTTAATGTCAATAAATATTTTAAAATCAGTGAAAAATTTTTTATTTGACAAAAACTCTAAAAAATATATAATCACAATCAAGAAAATCCTATTATAAAAATCTATATTTATGAGAACAATTTTAATCAATCAGGTCGAAACCACCATTTACGGTTTTGACT
>DPKR01000007.1 GCA_003542415.1 Alphaproteobacteria bacterium
GAAAGAGACCCTGATTTTAAGGATTATTTCAAAGTTGAGGCTGATTTTGGCACAACAATGGATAGAACACCTGACAACGAAATAGAATATGCAAAACTTATTGGTTCGCTTTCTCAAAAGAAGCACTTGCGTTCCTTAAATAAACAAGCCGTCGCAAAGCTTATTGAGCATGCCTCGCGTTTGGCCGATAGCAGTGAAAAATTAACAGCACATATTGCTTCTATCGGGGATTTGCTCCGTGAGGCGGATTATTGGGCCAGCAAAACGGGGGCCAAGCAGATTGGTAAAAACCATATTATGCAGGCAATAGACGCTCAGGTTTATCGCAGCGATCGCATCAATCAATCTATGCTTGAGCAAATTGAAAAAGGCACGATTTTGATGGATGTCAGAGGTGAACGCGTGGGGCAAATTAACGGTTTGGTTGTTTATAACTTTTCGCGCAATATGTTCGGCAAACCCTCACGTATAACGGCTCAGGTCAGAATGGGCAGGGGCGAATTTGTGGATATTGAGCGCGAAATTGATATGAGCGGCCCAATCCACACCAAAGGTGTTTTGATTTTGCAATCTCTCCTTTCAAACAGGTTCGCAAAATACAAACCTCTTTCGCTGTCTGCTTCCATTGTGTTTGAACAATCATACGGCGGTGTTGATGGCGACAGTGCATCTTCAACGGAGTATTATTGCTTGCTTTCAGCAATTTCCGAGTTGCCGATTAAACAAAGTATTGCCGTGACAGGTTCAATCAATCAATTCGGTGAAATTCAGCCGATCGGCGGCGTCAATGAAAAAATTGAAGGCTTCTTTGAAGTTTGTATGCGTGAGGGGTTGACCGGCAAACAAGGTGTGATTATTCCGCGAACAAATGTCAGAGATTTAATGCTTAAAGAAGATATTTTAAAGGCTGTTGAAGAAAACAAATTCCATGTTTGGGCGATTGACACGGTTGATGACGGTATTGAGATTTTAACCGGTGTGAAAGCCGGCAAATTAAACAAAAACGGCAAATATCCGGCTGGGTCTGTCAATGCTATTGTCTCGCAAAAGCTTGATAAATATTATCAGTGTTATGTGCATTATGCCAAAGAAACACAAGGCTGCTTGGGAAAATAGGGGACTGTCGCTTTTTGTTTGACACAATCGCAAAAATATGGTAAATTATAAAGTGTAAGAAAGTTTTGTTATAGGAGAAAAGCCATGGCAAATATTATTCGTAAAGAAAAAGTTGCAAGCTTGAGTAAAAAGCTTTCCGGACTGGGCTTGGAAGAGGCACGCGTGCGCGTGTTGATGTTAAGGCTGGCTGAAGAAAAGAAAGCTTTAGAAGCTGAAAAGGCAAACTCCTCAAAAGCGATTTATCGCGAACGTCAATAAAACTTCTTTTTCATTTTTTGACTCCTTAAAAAAACGCCGTTTCATACGGCGTTTTTTTTTGGGGATATTATCTTTGATAATTTTTTCCTTGATAATTATTTTTTATGAACAATGCTCCAGGCTTAAATTGATTGTAAAAATTTTGAATGGTTGAGAAAATATTGCCGTCCATATATTTTAAAGCTTGTGTTTGAATATCTTTTGGCACGCCGAATCTGATTTCAGCCAAACCGCCCGCCATACAGGCTAAAGTGTCACTATCACCGCCGAGTGAGATTGCGCCACGAACGGCATCTTCATAAGAATTTGCATCTAAAGCGGCAATTAAAGCTTGCGGCACTGAGTTTTTGCAAGAGCAATAAAATTTGTTGTAGTTTGGTCTGATGTCATCAAGTGAAGATAACAAGTCATATTGATATTTATGGCTGATATATTTTTTAATGATTTTGGGGTTCACACCGTCTTTTAACAAAAATCCGGTTTCAATATACGCTTTTGTTGCGTTGATGCTTTCTTCATGATTGTGCGTGATTTTTGTTAAGCGCAAGGCTCTTTGTAAGGCCTCATCTTTGTTGTTATATGCTAAAAATATCGGGCTTAGGCGCATCACACATCCGTTTGACTTAGCATCATAGGGCGTTTTGTTTTCAAGCCATGTTGTAAACCCTTTTCCGAAAGCGCCGATTTTGCCATTTTCATAGGTTCTGTTTTGGTAGCGTTTGCCCCATTTTAAAAGCATTTCTTCGGGCGCTTTATCTGAGATTAACCATTCGGCTGTTGCACAAGTTAAAATCGAATCGTCCGTAAAACAGCATTTGTCACAAAAGAGTGGAAAATCCTTTGTTTTGATGTTGTGAAACTCGTAGGGCGAGCCGATGATATCTCCAATGATGCTCCCAAGCATTTATTCATACCTCAAAGCGTTAATCGGGTTTAGAAGTGAAGCTTTATAAGCCGGATAAAAGCCAAAGAAAAGTCCGACAATGCCGGCAAATGAAAACGGCAATAAGATGTAAAAAATTGAAACAACAGCTTTAAATGAGCTGAAAAATGAGACAGACCACGCGCCTATCAGCCCGAATATAACGCCGATTAGGCCACCGATAAGTGAGAGCACCAAAGCTTCGGTCAAAAATTGCAACCTGATGTCCCAGCTTTTGGCACCGATTGCCATTCTAATGCCGATTTCACGCGTGCGCTCAGTGACCGATACAAGCATGATATTCATAATGCCGATGCCGCCGACAAGAAGCGAAATTGAGGCAATCGAGCCGAGTAAAATGGTCAAAACCTGCGTTGATGTTTCCATCATTTCCATCATTTGTGTTAAGTTCATAATCACAAAGTCATCATCTTTGTTCGCACCTAGATTGTGGCGTTGGCGCAAAAGCGCTTTGATGGCTTCTTGTGAGGTATATGTGTCTTCGGCTGTTTTGGCTTGCAACATAATCATGTTGACCATATCCGGAAACGAAATACCCGTCACTTTTTTTTGCGCGGTTGAAAGCGGAATATAAATCATATCGTCTTGATCCATGCCGGGGCCGCTTTGTCCGCGTTCGGTTGTGACACCAATCACGGTAAACGGAATACCTTTGATGCGAATCGTTTTTCCTAACGGGTCTACATCACCAAACAATTCTTTAACAACCGTTGTGCCTAAAATAGCGACTTTGCCGGCGTTTTTGACATCTGTTTGGCTGAAATATCTGCCGTACTTCAAATCCCAATCTTTGATTTGAAAATAGCGGTTATCTGTGCCGATGATGGAGGTTGACCAGTTGGCGTTGCCATAAACAATTTGTCCGGCATCATTTAAGACAGGGGCGGCAAGAGCTATGCCCTCAATTTTTTCTTCGATGGCATTGCCGTCACCGGCTTTCATTGTCGGTTGCGAGCCGTGTCCCATGCGTTTGCCGCCGGAAGTTGATGTGCCGGATCTGATCATCACCAAATTTGTGCCCATACTTTTCATTTCGTTTTGAATGGTGATTTGTGCACCGTTTCCGATAGCAAGCATGATAATGACGGCGGCAACACCGATGATGATACCCAAACTTGTTAAAATAGAGCGCATTTTGTTGGCTTTAATGGCGCGGATGGCAATGGAAAAAGTGGTTGATGCGTCTATCATTTCTTTTTCCTTTCATCTGAATGTATTTCGCCGTCAACAATTTTAATGATGCGTTTTGCATATAGGGCAATATCTTCTTCGTGGGTGACCAAAATAATCGTGCGTCCCATTTTTTCATTGAGTTTGGTAAAAAGCTGCATGATTTCAATGCTCATTTTTGTGTCCAGGTTTCCGGTCGGCTCATCGGCAAAGATAATCGGCGCATCGTTCACAATGGCGCGTGCAATGGCCACACGTTGTTGTTGTCCGCCGGATAATTGGTTCGGCATATGGTGCATACGCTCAGAGAGCCCGACGGCTTTTAAGGCCTTTTGAGCGCGTTCCTGCCTTGCTTTGGCAGGAGTGTTGCTATAGACCATCGGGAGTTCAACATTTTCAAGCGCGCTTGTGCGTGAAAGCAAATTAAAGCCTTGAAAAACAAATCCGATTTTTTGATTACGGATTTCAGCAAGCTCGTCCGGCGTTAAATTTTGAACAGGTGCGCCGTCAAGCAAATATGAACCTGAAG
>DPKR01000046.1 GCA_003542415.1 Alphaproteobacteria bacterium
AGCTCAATGGCAATAATTTAAACGATGATGAATTTTTGATTACCTCCCCTGACGGCACACCGACATTGAAAGATCAAAACGGCCAAGAAATTGCCTCCATGAAGAAAAATGCAGACGGAACAACAAGCATAACAAACAAGCATGGAACTTCCGTTTATGATGAGCATGGCAATTTGCTTTCAGCACAAAAATCTTATCGAAATCCGCTCTTGTTTGGTGAAAAGCAAACGCTTTCGATAAATAATGCAAATGGACAAGTGAATATGACTCGTGCAACGACTTCACTTCGTGCAGAAGCCTTAGCAGCTATATCAAAGGCCATTTTACCAAATGGCTCAAAACTGCAAAATCAGTTGCAAGGGATTGCCCAAACTTACGGAATAAAACGCGAACGCGACTTAAGTTCACGTGTTGGAAAAACTCAAAATGTTACGCAAGATCATCTTGTTGCTATTCGTGAAATCAAAAATGAAAAAGGAGAGGTTATACAGCAAGATACCGCCTTCAAGCCGGATGTTATCAAATATTTGATTGACGCACACGGACGGCTCAACACACAAATGATTGCACAAATTCAGCAAGGCACGACAGTTGGCAAAGATAAAATTAATTTGGCAATCGCAAATGAGATTTTGAAAGACAGAAAAATCAATATTGAAAATAAATTTTTTGAACGAGAAGTCAATTTTGAAAACGGCAAACTCATTCTCACCCAACGTAATCTTGACGGATCAATCACACATTTAACAACAGAAACTCGCGGAGATCAAATGCTTATTATTTCTCAAAATGTTGATGAAAAAGGCAATTTGACGCATATCGTTGACAATGGTGTTATGAGCCGTGTGGTTTCTAAAAAAGCCAACGGTGAGGCCACAGCGTCATATAGCTTTAACAGACATGTCAGAGCGTTTTCATCTCAGAGCAAGCTGATTGATGAAGAAGGACAATTTGTTGATATCATTGATGAAAATGAAGCAATGTGGGGCTTTGAGGAATATGACAGGCGGCTTCATGCTCTGCAGGTCGATACCGGCAACAAACAAAGTTTTGATATTAGCCATCTACGCCCAATTGATGTGGCTCAAGGTTCACAAAACCTGACAAATGCTCAGGGGGCATCATCAACAACGTCTGCCTCTTAAAAAAATAAAAGCGTCTCAAAAATGTCGACAAAAACAGACACAAATGTGCAATCTGATGCATTTTCTTTAAAATCAAAACCTAATGAAGATTAATCCACTATAGATTATCTTTCTTATGAGTATTAAAATTCGTTTTTGCACAAAAATTGTTCAATTTTTTCATTTTTGTCTTGATTTTTTGCCTATTTTTTTTAGTATGGGGGTAGTTTTTTAAATATATTTAAGAGGCAAAACATGGAAGAAATTATTTTCCCAAATCAAATCAGATTACAACGCAAAAGAAAAGGTGTTTCTATGCAGGCTTTGGCTGATCACTTGGGTGTGAGCCTATCTGCAATTTCCAAGATCGAAAAAGGATACAGACGCTTAAACCAAGAACAGCTCATTTCCGTTGCTGAGTTGACAGATTGTTCGTTGCAAGATTTATATGTCAACGAGCAAAATTCAAAAGAAGAAGTTGTCCAGGCTTGGCGCAGAGAACAAGAAAGAAGGAATCGTATCAATGTTGATGCCGGCTTAAAAATTTTAGGTGCTGCACTTCGTCGATTAAGGACTGATCGTGATTTAACTCTGATTGAAGTTGCAGAAAATGCCGACATGACACTTTCTGTTTATCACCGTATTGAAATGGGTCAACGCGAAGTTTCAGACAAAGAATTTAAAAACATTGCAAAAGCTCTTTCTTTGGATCCGGAAGTTTTGAAAAAAGAAGTTCAAAACTTAAATGATGCCGGTGCTCTTAATGAAATTATGGAAAAGACAGACGCTAAATATAAATCCCTTGCCACACCTAAAGGCAGCCATGTTTCAATGTATGGCGTTTATACGGGGGAAATGCCGATGATAAAAGTCTATGGCGTGGCCGGTAAAGACGGAAATATATTTATTGATTTTGATGACGAGGAAGCTAAAGAAGTTGTTTGTCCATTTCAACTTATGAACAAACGTGATGCTTATGGCATTAATTTGTGCACTCGCCGTTTAGGCTCCCTTTTACCCAATCGTGCCATTTTGTTTGCCGATCCGCAAGATGTAGTCAGTGTTGGTGATATTGCACTCTACTATACTTCTGACAATGAGGCTATGTTATTAAGCATTAGAGAGGATGATCACGGGCAATTTTATGGCTTGCGGTTTAACCCCGATGAAAAAGTCAAAATCAGCAGTGAGGATTTGACTAAATTGCATAAGATTGTTTCAATTAATTTATAACTCTTAAAAACACCGCCAGTGCGGTGTTTTTTTTGTTTTATTAACTTGAAATTTACTCTTGCGCGGTTAAAATGCTCTAATGGTGTTATATATCAACATATCTTATGAGGAAAAGCAAGATGGCAGACGAGTTAAACCAAAACGCTGAATTTGGTGGCAAGCACACAGATGAGGAAGATCCCCTTCTCGTTGCTCAAAGGTATTTAAATATTTATCATCAGATTCACATTTTTAACGATGCTAGAAAGCAAGAATTTGATGACTCTTTGCTTGCTTTGCCGTCTGACATTCGTATTTTGCTCAGCACTCTGCCAGGAGGATCCGTTTTGTTAGAACATATCAACGAAATTGAAGAGCAACGCGGTATTGTTTCGTATACGGATATATTAACACCAAGCAAGAAATCTACAAGCAAAAGAGGAAAAGCGTCCAAAGAATCTGCCGAAGACAACGACGATGAAGATGTGGAAGAAAAGGGCACAAAACGAAGCAACAAACAGGCCGGAAATATCAACATTTCCAACAATGTTTTGAAAATGCTCAAGCAAAGTGAAGAAAAACACGACAAAGATATGAAAGCCTTAACTTCTGCCTTTTTACAATCGCAAGAAAACATGGCAAACATTTTAAAAGAAGTTTTGCTCACCTCAAAAACACAACCGAATCCTCCATATCCAACAAGTCCGTTTGTGCCAAATACGGCTCAAGATGTTTTGGTACAAAATGCTTCTTATCCAATACAGCCGCAAATGCCTGAGCAAACTTCACCTGTCTCAGAACAGGAAAGCACTTCTGTGAAACCAAAATTATTTAGTTTTACAAGAAAATTGTTTTCTCATAAAACTTCAGCTACGCCTCAAGAACAAGCCCCTGCCTTAAATCCATATGTTGATAATACACCTGTTTCCTTAGACGATATTACAGATGCGCCCATTACTTTAGGAGAAGATGTTGATACTTTAGAATCTATATCAGAGCAACAAACTATTGCACCGGAAGTTACACAAATACCTTCTCAAGAGACGCCCTCAGACACAGCCGTAAATAACGATGACAGCGAGTGGGACTGGGAATATGTTGATGAAGATGACACATCAGGAAATAATGACTCAGATGACGAGTGGGAATATGTCGAAGAGCCGGTCGATGAGATAGACGAAAACCAAGTGCAACAAGCCACTCCTTCGGCAGAACAAAGTGATGATGAATGGGAATATGTTGAAGAACCTGTTGAGGAAACAAATGAAACTCAAGTCTTACAAGACACATCTTCCGATGTTCTAGGTGATGATGAATGGGAATATGTTGAAGAACCTGTCAGCACTGAAAATACAACTGAAATATCAGACTCTAACATAAACACGACTTTTGACACAGCAGAAAATACTTCTGAATTGTCACAAGACATTCAGCCTGAAACAGCATCTATTGAACAATTTGCTGACGAGGAAACCCCATCTGAAGATGAAAATCAGCTTTTATCTAATGACATTTCGGATAGTGAATCTTTTGATTATCCCGAAGATTCTTTTACCGAAGATGATAATTTATTAGCAGAAACCTTTGCAGAATCTAAAAAAGATGAAGCTCTTTATAATGCCTTTGATGAACATCAAACCGCAGGTTTCAGCAATGCCCAATTTGATGAGAATTATGAACAAAATGATGCACAAACATCGGAAGAGTATCCTCAAAATCAAGATGATCCTTTTGAAACCGATGAAAACAGCGAAACTACTCCTCAATTTGAATATGCCGACCAGGCGTATAGCACCGAAGATAATAAGGATGAAGCGCAAACAGATGCACTTTCTGATATGAACAATTCTTCAAACGAAATGGATCAGCTTTTTGAACAATTTTTATCGGCAAATAATGATTCAGACGAAAAAAACTTTGATTCAAACGAGATCTTAAGTGAGGAAAATGATACTGTTGATACTTTTCTTGAAAAAGATAATGATTTAGCAAAAGCTGACACAGACGAAACTCAAAATACAGAAAAGACGAAAAAGAAACGTCGTCGCAACAAAAATAAAACGGAGCAGGAAGAATAAAAAGTCATTTACAAAATGATAACTCTCATTTATTGTAGATATAAGAAACTAAGGAGAAAAGAATGAACGCACGTGCACAATCCAATGTTGTTACCAAAGAAGATTTATGGTATATTGATAATTACCTCGTTTTAAGAGACTATTATGACAGGACTATTTCTCGTATTGCTGCTCGTTGTATTCGTATGGGAAATATTGCTTTGGAAGAATATCCCTTTTATTCTTATATTTTGGACGTGCTGGAAGAAATTTGTGAAACTGGGGAATATATTTTATCCAAGCAAGCTCTTTATCCCTATGTCGAAAAGAAGATTGCAGGTGGTGTTCAGGCTTTAGAAAACAATTTAGCCCTTTATCAGCAGGAATTGGAACAAAACTCATCTCCTGAAATGGTTAAACAAGATCCGGATGAAATTGCAAAGATGAAAGAAGCTTTGGGAGATATTGATAAAGCAAACGATCCGACAGCCGGCGCTGGTATGAATATTGATGACTTAATGGACAAGCTTTTGGAAGAAAACAAAAAGGAAAATCCTGATGTGGTTTATGAAACTTTTGAAGATGACACGGAGACTAAAAATGAGAAATAAATTGGCTCTTTTATCAATTTTAATCGGCGTTGCTTTTTTGGGGGCATGTCACTTTAGTTATACTCAAGTTGACGAAGATATAACTCCCTTAACTGAAGTTACTGAAAAGACTGCTGCTAAAAATGCAGAATTTGATATGCCAATTGGTCCAAAAAATATTCGCACTCCTGATGGGGCAAATGCTTTGGATTTGGAAACACCTTTGCGTTGCAATGTGAACTGGCAGACACAACAACTCATTTTAACTTTGCCGTTTAATAATACTGCTTTTAAGCTCCAATCTCTTCCGCCCTC
>DPKR01000066.1 GCA_003542415.1 Alphaproteobacteria bacterium
AACAGAGTCTATCCAATGGGATTGTATACAGCGCATTTTTTGGGTTATGTCGGGGCAGTCAATCAAGCCGAAATGAATGATGAGCCATTACTTTCAGTTCCGGGATTTAAAATCGGAAAGGCCGGTCTTGAAAAACTTTGGGAAAAAAAGCTCAGAGGAAAGGGTGGCAATGTTAAGTTAGAAGTAAATGCCTATGGCCGTGTGATGAAAGAAATTGAACGTCAGAATGGGGTTGAAGGCAAAACGATTCATCTGACTGTTGATGCAAGGCTTCAAAAAGTTGCTCAAGATGCGTTTGGCGATGAGAGCGGTGCTGCGGTTGTTTTAGATGTTCACAGCGGCGAAATTTTGGCTTTTGTTTCGGTTCCCTCATTTGATCCGAATTTATTTACAACAGGAATATCAGTTAAAGACTGGCAAGATTTACTCAGCAATGAACGTAAGCCTTTAACGAACAAAGCGGTATCAGAACATTATTCTCCGGGATCAACATTTAAAATTGTGGTGGCTTTGGCTGCTTTAGAAGCCGGTGTGATAGATGAAAACACCAGGTTTAATTGCACAGGGGCTATGAGCCTCGGGAACCACAAATTCCACTGTTGGAAACATTCCGGACATGGGTCGCTTAATGTGGTTGAAGCCCTAAAACATTCTTGCGATATTTTCTTTTATGAAACGGCCTTGAAGCTTGGAATTAATAAAATTGCAGAAATGGCTCGTTTGCTCGGATTTGGCAGTGATTTTGAACTTGGTTTTGACAATATGCAAAAGGGAATTGTGCCCGATAAAGAGTGGAAAGAAAAATATTTGAAAAGCAAGTGGCAACAAGGAGAGACAGTGATTGCGGGTATTGGACAAGGATATGTTTTGGCAACCCCGCTTCAATTGGTGACAATGCTTGCACGTGTGGTTAACGGCGGATTTGAAGTGGCGCCGCAATTTACAAAACTTTCATTAAAAGATAAGGCAAAAATTAAGAAGCTGCCAATACATCAAAAAAACATTGAGATTGTTAAAAAAGGTATGTATGAGGTTGTTAATGGTGAAGGTGGGACGGCAAGGCGTGCTTATTTCAATTTGAATGGGACAAAAATGGGTGGCAAAACAGGCACCACGCAAGTCAGACGCATTAGTATGGCTGAGCGTCAGAGCGGGATTATCCGAGATGAAAATTTGGTATGGAAGCTTAGAAATCATGCCTTGTTTGTGGGGTATGCTCCACATGATAAGCCCAAGTATGCTGTTGCTGTGATTGTGGAACATGGTTCTTCCGGATCAGGTGTGGCAGCACCTATCGCTTCAAAGATTTTGAAAGCAGCTATAGAGCTTGGTATATAGAGGAATAGAAGATGTATGAAAGCGCTTTGAAAAGAAATTTAACTCTTAAAGAAAAATTCTTCAGTTTGAACGGCGGATATATTATCTGCATTTTGTTATTAACAACAATCGGTTTGTTCACGCTTTATTCGGCAGCCGGCGGGAGTATGACACCTTGGGCAAAAAATCAGCTTATTCGATTTTGCTTTTCATTTGCTTTGATGCTTTTCTTGGCATTTCTTGATGTCAAAGTTTATTTAAAATATTCTTATTTTGCTTATTTCGCCGTTTTGGTTCTTCTGATTGCCGTTGAAGTGTTTGGACATATCGGGATGGGGGCACAACGTTGGATTGATTTAAAATTATTTAAATTACAACCTTCCGAATTGATGAAGATCAGCATGGTTCTGTTTTTAGCAAAATATTTTCACAGTTCTACGCTTGCTCAAATTGAAAGTATCAGAGGGGTGATTGCTCCCGCTTTAATGGCGCTTTTTCCTGCAGCGCTTATTATTCTGCAACCGGATTTGGGAACGGCGTTGATGCTTTTGTTCACAACGATGGTTGTTTTCTTTTGTGTTGGAGTTCAGGTGTGGAAATTTTTGGCATTGGGGGGGGGAGCGGTTGCAATGTTGCCTATTGCCTGGCATTTTTTGCACGATTATCAGAAAAACAGGGTGCTCACATTTTTAAATCCTGAGCGGGATCCGCTTGGGAGCGGTTATCATATTATTCAATCAAAAATTGCACTTGGATCAGGGGGGGTGTTCGGTAAAGGTTTTTTAAACGGCACACAGAGCCACCTAAACTTTTTGCCTGAGAAACATACTGATTTTATTTTTACGATGCTTTCGGAAGAATTCGGACTTGTCGGTGGGGTGATTGTGATTTTACTTAATTTGATTATTATTGCATATGGTTATATGTTTGCATATCGTATTACAAGTTATTACGGCAAGCTCGTGGTGATTGGTTTAAATACAAACTATTTTATGTATGTGTTTATTAATATTGCAATGGTTTTAGGGTTGTTGCCGGTTGTGGGGATTCCTTTGCCGCTTATTTCATATGGTGGAACGGTGATGCTTTCGGTGATGGCGAGTTTCGGGATTATTTTATGCATGGATATCAATCGCCATGTGAATTTAGGACGGCATTCGTTTAACGAAGATTAAACTTTAGGTTTTCTTGAAAAAACTTTTTGATATTTTATTTTTTCTTTTAGAGGGAGGAAAAATGAAACAAATTGCTTTTTTGCTTATTTTCGTTTTGTTACTGTTTGCTTGTGCAGCAAATAACACGCATTATAACAAAGAACTTAAACAATGGGTGGGGCAGCCTGTAAAAGTCTTGGAAGCCGCGTGGGGCAAGCCGACAGGGCAAAAGGTCATTTCGGAAAATACACACGTTTTGACATATACTAAAACAAATGAATATTTTGTGCCGACAGAATATTACTATGATAATTTGGGTTGGGGAGCCGGCGAGATTGTGTATGATCCGTTTTTTGATGAATATACAATGACCCCATATTCTCAGATTGTTGACAGCGAAATTGAAGGTATATGCCAGACATCGTTTGTGGTAACAAACGGAACGATACAATCGTATCAATGGCGAGGTGATTGCAATTAAAAGAAAAAAGCCTCTTAAGAAAGAGGCTTTTTTTAAGAGCAAATCTTATGTTCTTATTAGTAGAACTTCAAAGAAACAGAAGATTTATTTGTTTGACCGCAAGCTGTGATGGCGTCAGAAACCTTCAAAGGCTTACCTTCTGTTGTGGCGCCAACATATTTATCAGCAGCAGATGCACTACCATCGCTAGCAGCAGCAACACCGATGAAGCCAGAACCAGCGCCAGAACCCCAATCAGCTGTAGCTAAGTTAATGCAAGCCTCAGAAGGAAGGTCTTTGTATGTGACAATAAATGCTGTGTCATCAATACCAGAAGATGCAGCTGTAGATGTCCCAATTGTGACTGCACCTTTAAACGGGCTGACCAAAGCAGAACCATTTTGCATCGCAGCAGGAATGATACCCAATTTAATTGCTTGAGCAGCTGTCAAATCTTTATAGTTGTCTTGTGTGCCATACATTGTACGAATGTTTGTCACAAGCATTGTGAGTTGATCTAATGTTGAGTTCATTTTGTGTTTGAACATTGCTTTAGAGTAACCAGCTAAACCACCGGCAGACAAAACACCGATAATAGCCAAAACACCAAGCATTTCAACCATTGAACGACCATTTTCATTGATTTTAATCATGTTTGTAATCCTTTTCAAAAACTAATTAGTTAAATTTACGAGAGATACCTCCTCAAGTATCTACAAAGAAGAATATCTGATTTTTTTCTTCAATTCAAGTTCATAATTCGATATATAACAAAAGATATAAAAATACACTGACCTTTGAATAAGATCAGTGCATTTTGTTAAGCAATAAACAGCTCTGAATTATTCTGCTGTTTCTTCAGTTGCAGGTTGGTCGTTACCGGCCTCAAGGGCAGCGGCTGCGGCTTCGCGCTCAGCTAAAATTTCTTTATCATTTTGAGCTGCAACACGTTTTAGTGAACGAAGAACAGTACCTGTACCGGCCGGAATTAAGCGACCGACGATAACGTTTTCTTTCAAGCCATAGAGTTTATCAACCTTTCCGGCAACAGCGGCTTCTGTCAGGACGCGAGTCGTTTCCTGGAATGATGCTGCAGAAATGAAAGATTTTGTCTGCAGTGATGCTTTTGTGATACCAAGCAAAACAGGGTCTGCCGTTGCAGGGGTACCGCCGTCTGCTATCACTTTTGCATTTTCTTCTTCAAA
>DPKR01000126.1:0-2168 GCA_003542415.1 Alphaproteobacteria bacterium
ATCATTTTTGTGCCGGTATCTGCCTGTTGAAAATTATTGGTGATGGCAACCGAATAAAACTCACCGGACGAATTATCGCCCTGCAAAATACAAGACGGATATTTCCATGTGACGGCCGAGCCTGTTTCAACCTGTGTCCATGAAACTTTGGCGTTGTCACCGCGGCAAGCCGCACGTTTGGTCACAAAATTATAAACGCCGCCTTTACCGAATTTGTCTCCCGGATACCAGTTTTGGACGGTGGAATACTTAACCTCGGCATCTTTTAGAACAATGATTTCAACAATAGCCGCATGAAGCTGATTTTCATCGCGTTGAGGAGCTGTGCATCCTTCTAAATACGAAACATAGCTTTCTTCATCCGCAATAATGAGCGTGCGCTCAAATTGGCCGGTGTTTTGCGCATTGATTCTAAAATAAGTTGAAAGCTCCATCGGGCATTTGATGCCTTTTGGGATATAAACAAACGACCCGTCTGTAAACACGGCGGAATTAAGGCAGGCAAAAAAATTGTCGGTATAAGGCACAACGGAGCCCAAATATTTTTGCACCAAATCAGGATGGTTTTGAACAGCCTCTGAAATCGAGCAGAAAATAATGCCTTGCTCTTTGAGTTTTGCACGATAGGTTGTTGCAACGGAAACGCTGTCGAAAACAGCATCAACGGCAACGCCGGCCAAAACTTCCTGCTCTTTTAAGGGGATGCCGAGTTTGTCATAAGTTTTTAAAAGCTCGGGATCAACCTCATCAAGGCTTTTAGGTTTGACTTTTTGTTTTGGTGCGGCATAATAAAATAAATCCTGATAATTGACCTTTTCATAAGCAAGTTTGGCCCATGTCGGCTCAACCATTGTCAGCCAGTGTTTATATGCTTTTAGGCGACGATCCAAAAGCCACTCCGGCTCATTTTTCTTTTTTGAAATGAGGCGGATAATGTCTTCATTTAAGCCTTTGGGGGCGCTTTCGGTTTCAATGTCGGTTGTGAAGCCGTATTTATATTTATCGCCGCTGAAGTCTTCTATGTCAGGTTTTTGTGCCATTTAAATTCTCGCTTGAAGTTAAGGCATACCATAAGCGCTTTAGATAAAAAAATCAAGAGCTTTTAACGAATATTTAGCGAATTTAGGCTTATTATTTGAAGCTAAAGGTTAAAAGATGTTCAAAAAAAGAGTTTTGACATTAATATTTTGTGTGGGCTTGACAGGCTGTGCTTCCGTGAATAACGGTATTCAGCTGGTTGGCTCGTATTATAACAAAATTTTTGGTGCGCCGGAGACGGTTCAAGTTAAAAAAGGCGATACACTATACAGCATTGCCAAGCGCTATGATATGACAATAGCTGATTTGATTGAGCTCAATGGTATCTCATCACCAAATCAGCTTTATGTGGGACAGGTTTTAAGGATAAATTCAAACAAATATTATACGGTCAAACGAGGAGATACGCTTGCCTCAATTGCTCGTAAATATGGCACCAGCTGGCAATCTTTAGCGCAAAAAAATAACATTAGATCGCCGTATGCCTTAAATGTCGGACAAAAAATTGCCGTTACGGGAGCAGCCCCGAAAGCACAAACAACAACATCAAGGCAGGTGACAAACAAAGCACAAACAACAAACACTGTATCAAAAGCAAAAACAACAGCGAGTTCATCTGCTTATGTTTCAACAAAACGCAGTGCAAAGTTTGTATGGCCTGTTTCGGGAAGGGTGATTTCTTCGTTCGGTGCGGTCGGTAAAGGTTTGAAAAATGACGGAATCAATATTTCTGCACCGCTCGGCACAACGGTTAAAGCCGGCGACAAAGGAACGGTTGCCTATGCCGGAAACGGTCTTAAAGGGTTTGGAAACCTTATTTTGATTAAACACCCTGACGGATACATTACAGCTTACGCGCACAACGATAAAATCCTTGTTAAAAAAGGGCAGAACGTTGCAAGAGGCGAAAAAATTGCAACCGTCGGCAAAACAGGCGGGGTGAGCGCGCCGCAACTGCATTTTGAAGTACGTGCAGGCAAAAAGGCGGTCAATCCCAGAAACTATTTGCCATAAAAAGTTGTTCAATACTTTAAAAATATCTGTTGTCATCGCTGCTTTTTGTTGTATATTGCCTAAAGTTATAACAAAATGGAGAAACGAATGTTTATCAGTGATGCGTTTGCAAGCGA
>DPKR01000126.1:2340-13825 GCA_003542415.1 Alphaproteobacteria bacterium
CACGAGGCAGAGCTTCAGGCAATTAAAATAAGTGACAAGGTTTTAACGGCCGGAGGGTTGTATGCTGTTGTTAAAGCTATTGATGGTGATGATATAACGCTTGAAATTTCAAAGGGAATTGAAGTTAAAGCACATCGCTGGACAATCCGCGAGGTTTTAAAAGAAACAACATCTGATAAAAAATCAAAAAACAATAAAGGAAAGAAAAATGTATAAGTTATCAAAAGAAAGAGTGCTTATTATTTTAGGCATTTGTTTGGTCGGTGTGTTTTTGGCCATCCCGAACATTATGCCAAAATCGGTAAAACTGCCTTCATGGTGGCAGCCGGTGAGCTTAGGCCTTGATTTGCAGGGCGGTTCGAATTTGCTTTTGGAAGTGAATATGGATGAGGTTTTGCGCGAGCGTATGGGGCTCTTGGAAGACGCTGTTCGCCAGAGTTTACGCGAACATCGTATTCGCTACCAAAACTTATCTGCCGGTGCAGACAGTGTGAAGGTCAAGATTGAAAATGCCAATTCACGCACACAGGCAATAGGCTATTTCAAAAAATTGGAAGACGGGCTTGATGTGAGCGTTAATGAAAACGGAACAATCGAAATCAGATATTCTGAAACGGCGCTTAACATGCTCACCAAAAAGGTGGTTGACCAGTCAATCGAGATTGTGCGTCGCCGTATTGATGAGTTAGGCACAAAAGAACCGGTTATTCAAAGCCAAGGTTCTGACAGAATAGTGGTTCAATTGCCTGGTATTCAAAATCCTGAAGAAGTGAAGGCACTCTTAGGTAAGACAGCTAAAATGTCTTTTCACTTGGTTGATAGCCGTACAACAGCTCAAGATGCCAAACGCGGCAAGCTCAGCAATTCATCACGCGTGATTAACAGCGCGGAAGGCGGGCAACTTGTTATTCAAAGAAAAGCTGTTGTCGGGGGCGAGAATTTGACTGATGCCGGTGTTTCTTTCCAGGACGGCAGACCGGTTGTGACATTTAAATTCAACACCATGGGCGGACGCAAGTTCGGCGAAGTGACCAAAAACAATGTGGGCGAAAGATTGGCCATTGTTTTGGATAATGAAGTGATTTCCGCACCAAACATTCAAACAGCCATTTTAGGTGGTAGCGGTGTTATCACAGGCAATTTCAGCTCGGAAGAAGCCAACAATTTGGCAATGTTACTCCGCTCAGGTGCTTTGCCTGCGCCTTTGGAAGTTTTGGAAGAACGCACGGTGGGTGCAGGTTTGGGTGCCGATTCGATTAAAGACGGTGTGTTTGCATCTATTATAGGCCTGATTGCCGTTGTTGTGTTTATGATTGCAGCATACGGATTGTTTGGTTTGTTCACAACAATCACGGTGTTTACAAACCTTGTGTTGATGTTAGGCGCTATGAGCTTTATCGGCACAACATTAACATTGCCGGGCATTGCGGGTATTATCTTAACCATTGGTATGGCTGTTGATGCAAATGTTTTGATTTTTGAACGTATGCGCGAAGAAGTTAAAGCCGGACGTTCAACACGCGATGCGGCTGACGCGGGTTTTACGGAAGCTTGGTCAACAATTGTTGACTCGAACCTTACAACCCTTGTGGCTGCGGCTGTTTTGTTCTGGTTTGGAACAGGGCCGGTCAGAGGTTTTGCTGTGACACTTGCCATCGGTATTGCGACATCTATGTTTACATCGGTGACGGTGACACGTTTGATCATTACTTATTGGCTCAACAAGTTTAAGCCGACGAAATTACCCATTTAAGAGAAAGGAAAATAAAAAATGAAAATATTCAGTTGGGTGACAAAAGATACGAATATCGACTTTTTAAAGCCGCGTAAATGGACCTATACCGCTTCGATTTTGCTTATATTGGCATCATTTTACCTGATGTTTTTCCATGGGTTTAACTATGGTATTGACTTTTCAGGCGGTGTGTTAATGGAAATCAAAAGCGAAAACAAAATCAATGTTGAAGAAATCAGACAAAAGCTTGCTGTGCTTGATTTGGATGAATTAACGCTTCAAAGTGTGGGCGAAGAAGGAAACGAGCTTTCTATTCGTGCGCAAGCGGATAATGCCAATGAAGAAAGCCAGCGCATTGCAGTTGTCAAAATCAAAGAAATTTTAGGCAACGGTTATGAATACCGCCGTGTGGAATCTGTTGGTCCGCAAGTGGGTGATGAATTAAAGCGCGCCGGCATTATTTCATCATTGATTGCAATCTTAGCCATTTGTGCTTATGTGTGGTTCAGGTTTGAATGGCAGTTTGCATTAGGTGCTTTGCTCGGACTTTTCCATGATATTATCATCACGGTGGGATGTTTGTCGCTGTTTGATTTTGATATCAGTTTAACAACGGTTGCCGCGATTTTAACCTTAGCCGGTTATTCGGTCAATGACACGGTAGTCAACTACGACCGTATCAGAGAAAATTTGCGAAAATACAAAAAGATGAGCCAGTATGACCTCATCAACAAGAGTGTGAATGATATTTTCTCACGCACGATTTTGACAGGCTTGACAACGCTTTGCGCAGCCATTGCTTTGTTTGCGTTTGGTGGCGATGCTTTGCGTAGCTTTTCATTCGTGATTTTGTTTGGTGTGATTATCGGGACATATTCTTCGATTTATATTTCTTGCGTGTTCTTAAATGTGTTTGATTTGAGAAAGACGCAGGAAAATCGCGAGCGCCAAGAAAATGCAAATCCGTTCGGGAATGCTTAAAAAAACGAAAGCGATTATGAAAAAAAGAGCCGTTAGGGCTCTTTTTTTTAACTAAAAAAATTCCATGTACTTATCATAAACAGGTAAAAATATATAGGAAATATTGATGATACTCTTTATTGCTTTTTTATCGCCGTTTTTTGAAGCACTTTCGGATATGATTGAAAGTTTGCTTTCAAACAGAACATTTAAGCATCAGGCAACAATGATTTTTTATGTTTCAATGATGAATTTTGTGTTTGTGCCGCTTGTGCTGTTTTTGGGAATGCCTACCATACCGGCAAAAGAATCACTATGGTTTTATCTGATTTTAGCGGTGATTGATGTTGCTTATTTATATCCGTTTTATTCGGCAATGAAGGTGATTGACACATCTATTGTGTCCGCGCTTTTTTCTCTCGGGCAAGTGATTGTGCCGATATTGTCGTATTTGGTTTTAAATGATGTATTGACGTTGCACCAATATATCGGTTTTGCTATTATCATCATGGCATCTGTTGCGCTTAGTATGAAAAGCACAAAGATTCCAAAACTCAATCGTGCGTTCTATTATATGGTATTTGCTTCGTTCCTGTTATCGCTCAGAGTTATTGTTGTTAAATGCACAATGAATTTAGAAGGCAACTGGATTAATTTGGTTATGTATCCGAATATGATTTCGGGCATTTTACCTTTAGGGTTACTTTTTATCACAAAATACAGAAAAGATATTGTGAAGAATTTTCCGCCATATCTGAAGAGGTTTAGATTGTTTGCTCTTGATGAATTTATTTGCTTTTTGGGACTTGTTTGTTCAACATATGCGCTCGATAATTTGTCACCAGTGGTGAGTTCGGCAATTAATAGCATGAGGCCGATATTTTTGTTGCTGACGGGAGCATTTTTGCTTTATTTTTATAAAATACCGTTAAAGGAAAAAATTACACCGCGAATGCTTGTTAAGAAAATATTTTTCTTTATTTTGATGATTTTAGGTGTGATTTTGGTTGTCTAAAAACAAGAAGAGATGAAAAAAAAGAAGCTGTGAGGCTTCTTTTTTTTAGGATAGATATACAACCGATAGTATATAAATAAAAAGTTATACACAGAATTAAGCGAATTTTTTTTATAGATTATTCAAAAAGATAAAACAAAAACAAAATAAAACTTTATGGGGTAAAAAATATGAAACAATATTATAAGTTGCATACATAAGAAAATATGTTATTGATATAAACAGATATTTGAAAACGCTAATTTAGGAGAAGCTGATATGTCAAAATTGAGAAACAGGGTCATTTCAATCTATGAGCGCAAAACAAGCATGAGATTGGCAACGGAAGAGTGGACGGCTTTTGATGATATATGCAAAAGAGAACAGCTGAAACGAAAAAAATTATTGGAATTGATAGAAGATCATAAAGCGCCAAATTTTGGGCTGACATGTTATGTGCGGCTTTTTACGATAGCTTATATGCATAAACTTGCAAAAACAGCCGGATTGTGCAAATGTGCAAACAACGACAATAAAGATGTGTATCGGACATTTCATGAGATATCTTAGAAAAGTTTGCTTGCAAACAAAAAAAATACCCCTTATAACAGGTAAAGAGGTATTTTTTTTATGACAATGCGTTTTTTTGATGCACATATCCATTTAACTGATTTTGAAGGGATAACACCCCAAGAATTGATTGCCGATTTGAATGATAACGGCATCGAAAAATGTGTTTGCGTCACGGCAAAGGTTGATGACTGGGAAAAAGCTGCAAAATTTGCACACGACTTTCCTTTTGAGGTTGTGCCGTGTTTCGGGGTGCATCCGTGGTATGCCCCTGAGGCAAAAAAAGGATGGGATAAAGAACTCGAATTGTATTTAAAAGAATTTGACGGAGCAATCATCGGGGAATGTGGCTTAGATAAGCTCAAATCAACGGATATTGCAAAAGAAACAGAAGTTTTTGAAAAGCAGATTGAACTGGCATTTTTTTATAACAGACCGCTGATGCTCCATATGGTCAAAGCCGATATGTGGCTTGAAAAATATTGGGGGAGGTTACCTGAAAAATCTGTGTTTCACAGTTTTTCGGGATCTGTTGAATTGTTAAAGAAATTAATTAACTTTAACCACTATATATCTGTAAATAAAAGATTTTTTAATAAAAAGGGCGCAGGCCGAATTTTGGAATGTGTGCCATTGGAAAGGTTGCTTGTTGAAACGGATGCCCCCTTTCAATCAGAGGTCAGAGATTTGAAAAATGTTGTTCAAAATATTGCTGAAATGAAAAATGAAAACATAGAAAAACTGGCGCAAAAATTATACTTCAATGCTGTGGATGTTTTTGTAAACGATTAAACAAAAAGATTAATTTAAAAACATAATATATTGAAATATAGGAAAATAAATGAGAAACACACCAAAGGGATTAAGACTTCAAATTGCTATTTTGGGAAAAGTTAATGCCGGAAAATCGAGTTTTTTAAACTTGATGGTCGGACAAGAGGTGTCGATTGTGTCCGAAGTGAAAGGGACAACGACAGATGTTGTTGAAAAAGCACAAGAATTACACCCGCTTGGGCCTGTTTTGTGGCTTGATACGGCAGGCTTTGGTGATGAGACAGCCCTCTCTGACAAAAGGCTTGAAAAAACAATCAAAGTTTTGGACAGGGCAGATGTTGCCGTGTTGGTTTGTGATGAAGAAGGAAAAACAGAAAAAGAAATTGAGGAACTTGTTGCAAACAAAAATATTCCGCTGATTAAGGTTGTCAATAAAAAAGAAAAATGCGATGTGAAAATCATGGCGGATAAAATAGAGCTGAATGCCTTGGATTTAACAAAGCGAGCAGAAGCTGTTTTGGCTTTTGAGCAGCTGCTTTTAAGAGTTTGTCCGGAAGATTTTTTAACCTCGCCTGCAATGCTCTCGGATTTGGCGCCGAAAGGAGGTTTGGTGCTGATGATTGTGCCGATCGACTATGAAGCGCCGAAAGGAAGGCTAATTATGCCCCAAGTGCAAGCTATCAGGGATTGTTTGGACGGTGGGCAGATGATTATGATTGTCAAAGAAACGGAATATCTGCAAGCACTTAAGAGCTTGAGTAAAAGTCCGGACTTGGTTGTTTGTGATTCGCAGGTTGTAAAATTTATGGTAGACAATACGCCAAGAAATGTAAAATGCACGACATTTTCGGTTTTGATGGCTCGTTTGAAGGGGGATTTGAATGTATTTACGGCCGGAGCAGAAGCGATTTGGCGCTTAAAAGACGGAGACAAAGTGCTGATTGCGGAATCATGCACGCACCACGCAGCCGATGATGATATCGGAACAGTTAAAATCCCGAATTTGATGAAGAAAAAAACGGGAAAAAATTTGGTTTTTGAGCATGTCTCGGGGTGTGATTTCAAAACAAATTTGAAAGATTATAAGCTTATTGTGCAATGCGGCGGGTGCACGCAAAACAGACGCGCCATATTGTCACGTATTGCGGCGGCGCAAAATGCCGGAGTGCCTATCACAAATTATGGCATTTGCCTTTCAGAATTAAACGGTGTGCTTGCGCGTGTCAACGAGCCGTTTGTTAGGTGAAAAACATATATAATGATGTTTAAGGAAAATTAACTTTTAAGACGCATAATGACAACAGTTTATATTCAAGGAATTGTTTTATGCGTGATTCTTCGCAATTTGGCGGTTCTCTTTTGAACACTGTCGGTTTTATACTCATCGCAATATGTGTGGGGTCTTTTGTGGCGTATGCATCGTTGCAAATATGGCACCATCGAAAAATGGCCGAAATAACAACCAATATGACTGAGTTTTTCCAAAAATATCAAGAAGAACTGCCTGAACTGATTAAACAACATGCAAATATCAGCAGTCCGATAGCTCTCAAAAGTTATGGTTTGCTTGAAAAATGTGAAAATGTGCAGAGTATGTTTGACACCCAAAAAAGTGTTTGTAAATTGCCGTTGGGCGAATTGGATGTGACAACGGAATATAGTCAGGCAGATTTTAGAACATATATCTACGTGCATTTTAACGATATCTTGAAACGTCGTTCCTGCAAGCAGTTTTTGAATGCAAATTGGCCGGACAGATTGCCGAGCAGTTTGTGGGGAGAACGTGGGTATATGGGTATTTTGTCTGAAAATACAACAGGCGAGATATATTATTCAAATGAGGCTGCAGAGGGTGAAACACCTCAAAAACCGGCTCCGGCAGTTGCTGATTTCATTTGTAAACTGTGTCAAAACAGTCGTTATTGCAGTATTCAGTTTTTCTTTGGTGTTCCACTTGAAGAAAAAGTTAAGTTTCCGTCTGAATTTGCCGGTGAAAACAAATCAGCAGAGGGACAAGAGGGGAAAGTTACAAAAGAAGGAGAAAACACCTATGTGAAGACCGTTGGTGATACACAAGAAGTGGTAACATATAATGACAACGGAACATATTCAGGGGCAACATTTACCGGTGGCTACGCCGCCAATGTTTACGAAGGAACATGGACTTCTCAAGGCATTACATCATATAAAAGTTATACGGATGTTGCTAAAACAAATGTTTCTAAACAGCTTGATAATATTAAATATGATAAGGATGGCAATGTCAGCTCATATGAAAAAGATTCGCAAAAATATTTGTTAATCGGAGATTCGAGTGATTGTTTGATTTTGGATAATGTCACAAATACCAAAAAGCTTGGCGATTGCAGTGAGCCTTTCAAAAACGAAATATCGTTCGTTGTTTTAAATTATGATGAAAACGGATTGCTCAGCGAAATTTCAAGTCAAGGCGGGGAAGATGCGCTATACAAATTTATTTATGATCCGATGGATGGGAAATTAATCGGATACTGCGATAAAATTAAGGGAGGGTGTCGCAATGTTGTCGACGGCAAAACGGTGAAAGATATATTAAAACACAATGTTCCTGATACAATTGGCAAATTTAATACAATGTATAAAGATGTAAAAGAAGAAAGCTTAGAAAAGCCCAAACGGAAAAAGCACAAAGTTTTAACGAGGGAAGAAGCAATGAAATATGTGAAAGAAAAAGATAACCAAATCAAAATAAAATTTAAATAATTAATCATTAAATAAAACGGCCTGATGAAAATCAAGCCGTTTTGTTTTTTACAAAAATGTATCAAGGGCTGATAAAATTTCTGCAATATCAGAATCTTCATTTAAGCGATGGTTGGCATTTTTCAAAAGCTTAATTTTAACATTCTGTGTTTTGATTTTTTCAGCAAGCTTTAAGGTTTTGTGCCAATCAACAGATACATCTTGCATGCCCTGCACCAAAACAACCGGGCAGTTGATGTCGATCACATCTTTATCCAAAATAAGGTTCTCATTTCCACTTTCTATTAAACGTTTTGTGATGGTAAAGGTGATGTTTTGCCCGGGGTATGATATTTTGCCGAACTTTTGCATTTCTTCTCTTTGTGCGGGGGTGATGTATTTCATATATTCAACCGTAAAATCGGGGGCTGCAGCAATGCCGACAATTCCTTTGATGCGGTTTGGGCGATTGATGGCGGCAATCAGCGAAAGCCAACCGCCCAAGGATGAGCCGACAACAACAATGTTGCCCTCAATATATTTATCGATAATTTCTAAAATTTGAGCTTTATAGATATTGATATCCGTTTGTTCAAAGTTCTCTTTGTCAGAGCCGTGACCGGCAAGTTCATAGCGATAAAAAGGAACATGATGTGTGGCACACCATTTTTTGACTTCTTCCGGTTTGCGTCCCCACGGATCTGAACAAAAACCGTGTGTATAAAGTATGGTAAATTTTTGCGTATTGTCAGAATTTGGAATAATATGCTCAAAGTTTGTTTTAAAACCGATGTCATAAGTGCGGGATTGCATAGTGATATCCTTTATAAAAAAAATAAAACTAAAAGGAATATAAATTAAAAATGACGAAAAATAAAGAAGAAAATCCGGTTGTGTTGCAAGTTTTGCCGGAATTGAACCAAGGCGGTGTTGAACTTGGAACAATAGAAATTGCTTCAGAACTGCAAAAAAAAGGAATTAAAAATTTTGTGGCTTCTGAAGGCGGGCGTATGGCTTATCAGTTGGATCGGATGAAGGTTAAGCATTTCACACTGCCGCTCAAGACAAAAAATCCGCTTAAATGGTGGATTAACTACAAAAGGCTTGTGAAAATCATTAAAGAAAACGGAATTAATATTGTGCATGCGCGTTCTCGCGCACCGGCATGGAGTGCATATTGGGCAGCTAAAAAAACAGGTGCGAAGTTTTTGACAACATTTCACGGAACATACGGGCTTAAGCCAAGATGGCTCAAATTAAGATATAATCGTGTGATGACGTATGGCGATTTGGTGATTGCTATTTCAAATCATATTAAAGAACATATTATCAAAAACTACGGTTGCGATGAAAAAAAGATTCGTCTGATACATCGTTGTGTGAATATGGACAACTTTGATGTGTCGAAAATAACGCCTGAACGTATGATTAAATTGATGGAAGAATATCACTTGCCGGAAGACAAAAAAATCATCTTGCTGATTGGGCGTTTAACGCGTTGGAAAGGGCAGCGTTTGATGATTGATGCGTTGGAAAAAATCAAAGATATGGACTTTTTCTGTGTGTTCGTTGGCGACGATCAAGGGCGCACATATTACACCGAAGAATTAAAAGAAGCTATTGAAAGCAAAGGTATGGAAGGCAGATTTGCCTTTATCAGACATATCAGCGATGTGCCAGCATTGATGATGATTTCAGATGTTGTTGTTTCAGCCTCCTTAGATCCGGAAGCATTCGGGCGTATTGCCGCCGAAGGAGAGGCAATGGGCAGAATAGTTGTTGCCTCAAACATCGGGGGTTCACTTGAAAATATCAAAGACGGTGTGACCGGCAAGCATTTTGAAGCGGGAAATGCTGACAGCTTGGCAGACGCATTAAAATGGGCGCTGACGCTCTCAAACGAAGAGCGCAAAAAAATGGGCGAAGCAGCCATCAATTTTGTAAAAGAAAACTTTACAAAGCAGATTATGTGTGATAAAACACTAGCCGTTTATCGCGAATTGGTAAACATGGATTAACAATAACAAAAATTTAAGAGGTTATAATAATGATTAAAATTTCATTGCCTGACGGCAGTAAAATGGATATGGCTGAAGGCGTCAAAGGAATTGACGTTGCTTTGGCTATTAGCGCCGGCCTTGCAAAAGCGGCTTTGGCGGTTAAGGTCAACGATAAATTACAGGATTTATCAACTCCGATCACAACCGATGCAACAGTCACTATTATAACATCAAAAGACAAAGACGGTTTGCACATTTTGCGCCACAGCACCTCGCACATTATGGCAGAAGCAGTCAAAGAATTGTGGCCGGATGTGCAGGTGACAATCGGCCCGGCCATAGACAACGGTTTTTACTATGATTTTGCACGCAAGACGCCGTTTACAGTTGAAGATTTTGAAAAAATCGAAGCTAAAATGCACGAAATTGTTAAACGTGATGAAAAAATCGAACGCTTTGTTTTGCCGCGAAATGACGCAATTAAATTTTTTGAAGATAAAGGCGAAAAATATAAGGCTGAAATTATTCGCGATTTGCCGGAAGATGAAGTGATATCGCTATATAAACAAGGCGACTTTACAGATCTTTGCCGCGGGCCGCACGTGCCTTCGACGGGCAAAGTCGGCGACGCTTTCAAGTTGATGAAAGTGGCAGGCGCATATTGGCGCGGCGATTCAAACAACGAAATGTTGCAACGCATTTATGCAACAGCATGGGCAGACAAGAAAGATTTGAAGGCTTATTTAGATATGCTTGAAGAAGCAGCCAAACGCGACCACAGAAAATTAGGTCGCGAGATGGATTTGTTCCATTTTGAGCCGGAATATGCACCGGGTGCTGTTTTTTGGCATGATAAAGGCTATAAAATCTACCGTAAGTTGATTGAATATATGAGAAACCGCCAACAAAACAACGGTTATGTTGAAATTTCAACGCCGCGTGTGATGGACAGAGTTTTATGGGAAACTTCGGGACACTGGGATAAATATGGCGCACACAACTATTCCGGCCAAACGGAAGATAAAAAATGGTTTTGCATTAAACCGATGAACTGCCCGGGATGTTTGCTTGTTTATAAGCAAGGGATCAAATCATATCGTGATTTGCCGCTTCGCATTGCAGAGTTTGGTAAAGTCAATCGTTATGAAGCGTCCGGCGCCTTGATGGGGTTGATGCGTGTGCGTGAATTTACGCAAGATGATGCACACATTTTCTGCACCTTAGAGCAAATGGAAGAAGAATGCATCACAACCTTGAAGCTGATTTTTGACATTTATAAAGATTTTGGCTTTGAAGATGTGAAAATTTATCTTTCGACACGCCCTGACAGCATTTATCGTATCGGCTCGGATGAGGTTTGGGATTTATGCGAAAACTCTCTTGCTAACGCTTTAACAAGACACGGATATAAATATGAAATCAATCCGGGCGAAGGTGCGTTTTACGGCCCGAAACTCGAATTTATCTTAAAAGACGCTATCGGACGCGAGTGGCAGTGCGGCACTATTCAGGTTGATATGAACTTGCCGGAACGTTTTGATATTTCATATATCGGTGAAGACGGCGAAAAACACAGACCTGTGATGTTGCACCGCGCGCTCTTCGGTTCAATCGAGCGCTTTTTAGGCATTTTGATTGAAAACCATGCAGGAAAATTGCCGCTTTGGCTCTCACCGCTTCAAGTGATGGTCGCGCCGATTGTCAGCGAGTTTGATGATTATGCACATGAAG
>DPKR01000018.1 GCA_003542415.1 Alphaproteobacteria bacterium
TTTCTTTGTGATGCCGATTATAGGGCCTTCAACTCCGCGTTACCTCGTCGGTTGGGGGGTGGACGCTTTTGCAGACCCGATGTATTGGGCGCTTTGGGATAAGCAGGATGAAGATTGGGGCGTTGCTTTGTCTTATGGCGCAACAGGACTCAAATATATTAACAAACGCGCCGAAAATCTTGAGCTTCTTGATGGATTGGAAGCAAGCTCTGTTGATTTTTATGCAACGGTTAAATCTGCATTTTTACAAAATCGTCAAAAGTTTCAAAGTTTGTGCGCGGCTCAAAACGAGGAAGGAACTGCTTTGCCAAGCTATGACTTTGATTTTGAAGACGATGAGGACTAATTTGATTTTTTTAGGAGAACGAACATGAAAAAAATAACAGCCTTGATTTTAGTATTTTTAGTTGGTTTTGCTTTTAAAGCCGAAGCTTTGGACAGTGCGCAAGCTGAAAATTTTGTAAAAAAAGTGACATCGCAGGGAATTGAGCAAATTATCAATTCGGATGTGTCGGCTGAAGAAAAAGATGCACGTTTTGAAAAACTTTTCAATGAATATCTTGATTTGGATTATATCGGCAAATTTGTTTTAGGCCGCTATTGGAAAACGGCAACAGCCAAACAAAGAGAAGATTTTATAAAAGTATATCGCGAGTTTAATATCAAAACATGGTCAAAACGTTTTGATGAATTTAAGGGCAAAAAATTTGATTTTGACGGGACAACACCTTCAAGCTCAGAGGGACAAACCTTTGTGAACACCTCCGTAAAAATGAACGAAGGAGCCCCTGTGAAAGTTTTGTGGCGTGTGAAAGACGGAGATCAATTAAAAATCGTTGACATTATTATTGAAAATGTTTCACTTGCCATTACGGCGCGCAACGAATATACAGCCTACATCAAAAAAGCGCCCGGCGGTGTGGATGATTTGATTGAAGATCTAAAACAAAAAGCAAAATAAATATCAAAAATTAAAAAGCCTGCTTGAATGCAGGTTTTTGTTTGACATTTTTAAAATTTACGCCTAGTCTTGAAAACAGATACGAGAAATCGTATTTAGGGCGTCGAAACCCTTTTAGCAAAAGTGGTCGCAATGTGCATAAGCGACTTTAATATATTATGCCGGCTTCTGCCTTTTGGGCGGATGTCGGCTCAATAAGGCAACGCCAAATAAGCCGAGCCGGTATTTTACTTTTGCTAACGGTTTTCGAACATCCGCCCGCTTTCAAATGAAAGTGGGTTTTGTTTTTAACTTAAAACAAGGATGGATAAAATGACAAACGAATGGAAAAACAGATTTATCAAGTTGGCAGCTTGCTTTATTTTATCAAAAAAGAAGAGAAGAAAGTTTAGATATAAACATCTTTATATAAGCTATAAAAATGGCAACCAGGTTTTGCTTGTTTTGCCTGATGGGAGAGAAAAACCCGTTAAACATAAAATTAAAGGGATTAATGCTATATTTAAAGGAAAAAACAACACATTAAAAATTAATGAGGATATAGATAAAATTACACATATATCTTCAGTGTTTTATGGTGATAACTCAGTTGCTATTGTAAAAAATGGTGCCTCATGTGAATTTGCTTCTAATTGTTATTTTGAAATAGATAGAAGTTCTTATACTGTGCGTTCTTTGATAGCATGTTGGGATGATAATGCAAAAGTAATTATAGGAAAAGATTGTGCAATTTCTTGGGACACGGAATTTATGGGAGCAGATTATCATACAATACTCGATAATGCTAGTGATATCACAAATCGCCCAAAACCAATCATAATTAAAGATCATGTTTGGATTGGAAATGGAGTAAAGATTTGCAAAGGTATAACAATCGCTGAAAACAATATTATAGGGATGGGAAGTGTTGTGACTAAAAGTTTTTTAGAAACAAATTGCGTGATTGCAGGGAATCCGGCAAAAATAGTGAAAAGAAATGTGAATTGGGATGTTGATAAGATTTATGCTTATGTACAAAAACATCCAGAGGCAAAATAAAAAAATACCGCCTTAAAGGCGGCGTTTTTTTTAATGTGCATGAGGCTGTTCGTTCGGAGAGGTCACAACAGCATCAATGATACGTTTCATAAGTTTCGGCTGATTGATAAACTTAAAAACGAGTTTTGAAGTGCCAGTGCCGGAAAATAAAATGTCACCATAATTAAACAAACGACCAAAAATGCTTTGGCGCATTTCAACCGATTCGATTCGCTCGCGGTTGAGTTCTTCCGTTGTGACATTGATGATGCCGGTACGCTTTACAACACGTTTGTTTGTACAAACCATTTCAATCAAATTACGTTTGAGCCAAGCAGCCAGCGTGCAGCAAAAGAGTGCAAGAACAAAAAGCCAAAGCCCCAAAATCTCCATATGATTAAAAATGTTACCGCCTTTGAGCTGGAAGGTAAAAGCAATAGCAACCAAAAACAATGAAAAAGTCAAACCGGTCAGGCAAAGAGGAATGATAAGCGCAAAATAGTGCAAACGACCGACAAGAGCGATTTCTTCACCTGGGGTTAAGGTGCTTAAGGTGTAGGTATAACGTCCGAGCATGTGAGACCTCATAAAAAAATTAATTCTTCTGATAAGATAGCACGAAAAAAAAACAGTTGTCAAACAGATTTATTTATGATAGGAAAAAAGCAATCAGATAAACTTATGTCAAACCATTATAACACAAAACTATTATGCGCAAGTTTATTGCATTAAAAGATGACGTCTACTACTCAATAGAGCAAGAAGGCGACAAGACGAGGTTCTATGCCAACAAACAGGGCACAGGCTACGAGACGCGCAAAGATGTGACCCCCGATGTGTTGCCAAACAAGGTGATCATCAACGAAATCATCAAGCGACCGACCATCAGCTCGGAAATGAGCAACGACCTCAAAAGTTTTCTCTCAGAGCTTGCTAAGCGTTTTAGCTAGGCTTTAAGAATGCTAAAAACCCCGCCATAAAAGACGGGGTTTTTGTTGTTTGTATTCTCCGGGATAGTCCGAGAATGACAACTACTTCTTGGCTTTTGCCTTAACAGCGGCTTGAGCAGCTGCCAAACGAGCAACCGGCACTCTAAATGGTGAGCAAGAAACATAATCTAAACCGCATTCTTGGAAGAATTCGATAGATTTCGGATCACCACCATGTTCGCCGCAAACGCCGAGATGAATGTCAGGATTGACCTTTCTGCCCTCAACGCAAGCGCGTTTGACGAGTTTGCCGACACCCTCAGTATCAATTGAGGCAAACGGATCTGCCACATAGATGCCGCGAGCACGGTATTCATCCAAAATTGCGCCTGTATCATCACGGCTCATACCGAGTGTTGTTTGTGTTAAGTCGTTTGTGCCGAAACCGAAGAATGCAGCGCTTTGAGCGAGTTCTTCAGCCATCAAGGCAGCACGAGGCAATTCAATCATCGTACCGACGATGTAATCAACCTTTTTGCCTTTTTCAGCAAAGACCTTTTCAGCTGTTGTATCGATAATTGCTTTCACAATATCCAATTCTTTCTTAGAACCTGTTAAAGGAACTTCGATTTCAGGAATAACTTTGATGCCTTCCTGTTCAGATTCAATGGCAGCCTCTAAAATAGCACGAGCTTGCATCTCGGCAATTTCAGGATATGTAATCGGCAAACGGCAACCACGATGACCGAGCATCGGGTTCAATTCATGCAAAGCATTTGCACGAGCTTTGACTTCTGCCAAAGTTTTGCCGAGTTTGTCAGCAAGTTCTTGCATTTCAGGATCTGTATGCGGCAAGAATTCATGAAGCGGTGGGTCAAGCAAACGAATTGTGACCGGCAAGCCGTTCATGATTTTGAACAAATCTTTGAAGTCTTGCTTTTGATATGGAAGCAGACGAGCCAAAGCCTCACGGCGTCCGGCTTCGTTGTCAGCCAAAATCATGGCACGCATATCAGCAATTCTGTTTGCATCAAAGAACATATGTTCTGTTCTGGCCAAACCGATGCCTTGTGCACCAAATGCCAAAGCTTGTGCGGCATCTTTCGGTGTTTCGGCATTTGCGCGAACTTTCATTGTGCGGATTTGATCAACCCAGCCCATGAGTTTGCCGAAGTTGCCTGAATTTGTATCAGCTTGAACAGTTGGGATTTGACCCTCAATGATCTGACCTTTAGCGCCGTCTAATGATACCCAATCACCTTCGTTGATTTGAACGCCGGCTTTTGTTTTCATTGTTTTGGCTTTAACATCAATGGTGATGTCCGTTGAGCCCGAAACGCAAGGGGTACCCATACCGCGAGCCACAACAGCTGCGTGAGATGTCATACCACCGCGAGCTGTAATCACGCCTTGAGAAGCGTGCATACCGCCGATATCTTCAGGAGATGTTTCGTTGCGAATCAAGATAACTTTTTCACCTTTAGAAGCCCAAGCTTCAGCATCTTCTGCGCTGAAAACAGCACGGCCGACAGCAGCACCAGGAGATGCCGGCAAGCCAGTTGCAATAACGTTTTTCTTGGCTTTCGGATCAAGCATCGGGTGCAATAATTGGTCTAATTGGTCAGCACCAACACGCATGATGGCTTCTTCATGATTGAGCAAACCTTCTTCAACCATTTCAACGGCCATACGAACGGCAGCAGCTGCTGTGCGCTTGCCGTTACGGCATTGAAGCATCCAAAGTTTGCCATGCTCAATGGTGAATTCCATATCTTGCATGTCTTTGTAGTGAGCTTCCAAATTGTTACGTGCATCAACGAGCTCTTTATAGAGGTGAGGCCATCTTTCTTCGAGTGATGTGCCATCACCGATTGAGCCCATCGGTTGCGGTGTGCGGATACCGGCAACAACGTCTTCGCCTTGTGCGTTGACGAGGTATTCACCATAATATCTGTTTTCACCGGTTGCAGGGTCACGAGAGAAGCAAACACCTGTTGCGCAGTCATCGCCGGCGTTACCGAACACCATGGTTTGAACGTTAACGGCTGTGCCCCAGTCACCAGGAATATTGTTTAATTTGCGGTATGTGATAGCACGTGCAGACATCCAAGAACCAAACACAGCGCCAATACCTGCCCAAAGTTG